>JAISIO010000199.1 GCA_031262005.1 Bacteroidales bacterium | reverse complement strand
GCATCTATATATATTTCGAGTTCGGGAAACGAATTGAAGTTTTTCGATGAAAGTTCCGAAGGAAGTGCATATACAGTTGTAGGAATTTCGTTAAAAATAGTTTCCCAAATTCCATTATTGGGACCTATAAAATAATGATTTTTATACTGAAAACAAATATGCTGTACAGGCTGCATACTATTTGCACTGCCGCCAACAGAAAGCACATGAATAGTTTTTGCCATAAAAAAACTATATGAATTTTGCAGTGCCAATGCTGCTTTTATTGGCTGTAAATAGTCTATTTGATGAGAAATTTCAACCAACTGAACACCCGGAATGCGCGACACCAAACGTCCTTTAAATGCTCCCGTGTACAAGCCATCGGTTCCCCAATCGGTGGTTAATGTTACAGTTATCATAATGGTTACTTTTAGTATAAGTTTGCAAGGTATATATTTTTTGTGTGGTAGCAAGTAAAAAATCGGTAAAATTTTAACTTTGGGAATTTAATGAACCGAAAATTCAAGATGTAAATTTTTGCATTACCTTTGCACCATATTAAAAAAAATCAAACAATGACCGAACACACAATTCTTTTGGAATCCCTCAATCCTCTTGATATTTTTGGCGTGCACAACGAAAAAATAGACACTATAAAAAAGTATTTTCCAAAACTAAAAATCATAGCCCGAGGCAACGAAATTAAGGTTATAGGCAGTAAAAAAGAATTTGATTTTTTTGAAGAACAATTACAGTATATTATTGCTCATGTGCAGAAATATCATGGGATTTCAATGACACATATTCATGATGTATTACGGGGAAATCAAAAAAAAGAATCACTGTTCGACAACGAAAATCCCAATAACGATACATTGTTTTTTGGCAACAACGGTAAACCAATAAAAGCACGCACACCGAATCAAAAAAAATTGGTTGCTTTGAACGATAAAAACGATATTCTGTTTGCCATAGGTCCTGCCGGAACAGGAAAAACGTACACTGCCGTGGCTTTGGCTGTGCGAGCACTGCGCAACAAAGAAGTTGAGCGCATTATATTATGCCGTCCGGCGGTGGAAGCTGATGAAAAACTTGGCTTTTTACCCGGCGATATGCGCGAAAAACTCAACCCCTATTTACAACCGCTCTACGATGCGCTGCAAGCAATGATGCCGCCAAAAAAATTGCAGGATTTGATAAACGACAACGTTATTCAAATTTCCCCGCTTGCCTATATGCGCGGGCGCACGCTCGACAATGCGTTTGTAATTCTCGACGAAGCACAAAATGCCACGCTGAACCAACTCAAAATGTTTTTAACTCGCATGGGCGAACGAGCAAAATTTATAATTACCGGCGACATTACCCAAATAGACCTACCCGACAAAAATCGTTCGGGATTACAACAAGTGCTTTCGCTGTTCAAAACTACCAAAGGAATAGATTGCATTATGTTTGAAAACAAAGACATAGTGCGCCACCGTTTGGTTTCACAAATTATTGAGGCTTTTGACAGTATACGTAACGAGTAAATGGGCGATTACGCCCCTTTGCCCTCAGACGTTGCACGCGGGTGAAATTTCATAATAGTATCGTGCAAGTGCTGTTTGTTGATGTGCGTATAAATTTCGGTTGTGGTAATTGACTCATGTCCGAGCATATCCTGCACCGCACGTAAATTAGCTCCTCCGTCCACCAAATGCGTGGCAAACGAATGACGAAATGTGTGCGGACTAATAGTTTTTGTTACACCCGCTTGTGCGGCGGTTTGTTTTATAATCAAAAAAATCATTACTCGTGTCAGTTTTTTTCCTCGCCTATTCACAAACACTATATCCTCACTCCCTTTTTGAATAGTTTGATGATTGCGTGTGTGTTCAAAATATCCCTGTATTTCGAGCATTGCCTTGTCGTTCACGGGAATTAAGCGTTCTTTATTGCCTTTGCCCACCACACGAATATAGCCATATTCAAACAGTAAGTTACTTATGCGCAAATCCACCAGTTCGCTCACACGCAAACCGCAACTGTACAATGTTTCAATAATTGCTCTATTGCGTTGCCCTTCGGTTTTCGTATAATCTATTGATTGTATCATGCGGTCGATTTCGGCAATAGAAAGTACTTCGGGAATGTGGCGAGTAAGGCGTGGCAAGTCAATATGCTCCGTTGGGTTGCGTTCAATATAATTTTCACGTTGCAAAAATTCGTAAAAGCTGCGTAAACCCGAAAGTATGCGTGCTTGCGAAGTTCCGGCTATTCCATAAGAATTAAGCCAATAAATAAACGAACGCAATGCGTTTGCATCACAGTTTTGCAACGAAAGATTCTCGTCGTGCAGGGCAATAAATTCCGCTAATTTATTCACATCGTGCCTATATGCTTCAATAGAATTGGGCGAAAGCGATTTTTCCAATTGGAGAAATTGAGCAAATTCTTGTATGAGATCAGAGTTTTGTAGCATAGTTTTGTAGCACGCAAATAACGCAGATATTCGTGCAAATCTCCGCAATTTACAAATTCCTATTCATAACTTATAATTATTTTCCTATTTTTGCCGAAAATTTATAAAAAACTATGGGATTAAAATGTGGAATTGTGGGCTTGCCCAATGTTGGAAAATCAACCTTATTTAACTGTTTAACAAATGCAAAAGCGCAAGCGGCAAACTTCCCGTTTTGCACAATAGAGCCTAATGTAGGCATGATTACCGTGCCCGATGAACGCCTGCAACAATTGGAAACAATTGTAAAACCCGAGCGAGTAGTTCCCACAACCGTAGAAATTGTAGATATTGCAGGTTTGGTGAAAGGCGCAAGCAAAGGTGAAGGATTGGGCAATAAATTTCTTGCTAACATTCGCGAAACTGATGCCATTATTCACGTTTTGCGTTGCTTCGACAACGAAAATATTACCCACGTTGATGGTTCAATAGACCCTGTGCGTGATAAAGAAACTATTGATATGGAATTGCAACTCAAAGATTTAGAGAGTGTTGAAGGACGTATACAAAAAGTAAAAAAACAAGCACAAACTGGAGGCGATAAAGAAGCAAAATACACGTATGATGTATTGGAACGTGTGCATACACATTTATTAGGCGGTAATTCTGTTCGTAGTTTGGGGTTGGACGAAAATGAACAAAAGGCAATCTACGACCTGCATTTAATTACCTTAAAACCTGTGATGTACGTGTGTAATGTAGATGAAAAAGACATTGCAGGTAACAACTATGTAGAAGCCGTGCAACAAGCCGTAGCTGCCGAGGACGCCGAAGTGCTCACGCTTGCCACCGCCATAGAAGCCGAAATTGGCGAACTGGAAGACTCCGAAGAACGACAAATGTTTTTACAAGATATTGGTCTGAGTGAACCCGGTTTAAATAAACTCATTCGCAAAGCCTACGCCATGCTCAATTTGGAAACGTACTTTACCGCAGGCGTGAAAGAAGTGCGTGCATGGACCTATCACAAGGGATTTAAAGCACCACAAGCCGCCGGCGTTATTCACACCGATTTTGAAAAAGGATTTATTCGAGCCGAAGTGATCAAATTGACAGATTTTATAAAATTAGGCTCGGAACAAGCCGTGAAAGAAGCAGGTAAAATGAGCGTAGAAGGCAAAGAATATGTGGTGCAAGATGGTGATATTATGCACTTTCGGTTTAATGTGTAATTAGGAGTTAGAAAATTAGGAACACGGAAATATAGCTTGTTTTTAATAAATGACTTATATTTGTAAAAACATAAAAACTATGTTAGCGAAACAAATACTAAAAGACCATCACAACCTACCTATGGGTGTTTTTATTCCTATGGAAACGTGGAACGCTATTGTAGTGCAATATCCCGACATTGAAACATTGAATGACGATATACCGCAATGGGAAAAGGATTGTATTGATAACCGTTTGAACATTGTCCAAAACCAGCCGGAGCGTTTGCAACCTATTGAAAAACTTTTTGAAATTCTGTAAAACTCGCAAGAATGTATCAGTTTTTTTACTTAGACGAGGTTGAAAATGACATTACACAAGCAAAAAGTTGGTATGCAGAACAACAAAAAGGTTTAGATTCTCGATTTTCTAATGCAATAACCGAAACATTGTACCGCATTGTAAAAATGCCAATGTCATACTGTGTACGTTATAGAAATGTTAGAATTGCTCACACTAAAATTTTTCCGTATAATATTCATTTTTATATTGACGATGTACAAAAACGAATTGTGATTATTGGAATTGTTCATAACAAAAGAAACGATGCAGTGCTACTTGAACGATAGTATAAAAAAAAATGATTATCCGCCGTTATACCTAAATTGATTTTTATAGCTGACCGCAGCCACCATCAGTCTATCAAAGAGGCTTTCACCGAAATATCGTCTATTAAATTTGTAGCAGAA
>JAISIO010000187.1 GCA_031262005.1 Bacteroidales bacterium | reverse complement strand
CTATCGCAAGTGCCTTTTGAAGAAATTGACGGTGGAATGTATAAATACACCATAGGTGTCAATCGATCGTTGGAAGAAGCAATGGCTTTCAGAGAAACATTGGTGGCAAAAGGATTAACCGATGCGTTTGTGGTTCCTTACTATGTAGGAAAACGCATCAGTAATCAAGAAGCGCGCGATCTTTTACAACAGTAAATACTAAAAAATAGCAAGGAGTTGAAAATTCAAAGGTTTAATGGTTATTCTTTAAATCTTTGAATTTTTAAGTTTTTTTAATACTTAAATCGTACAATGAAACCACTATCGGGTGTAAAAGCAATGATATTTGCCGCAGGTTTGGGCTCACGCCTAAAACCGATGACAGACACTATGCCCAAAGCCTTAGTGGAAATACAAGGAATACCGCTGCTTGAATATGCTATTCGCAAATTGCGATTTTATGGCATTGCCGATATTATTATTAATGTACATCATTTTTCGGAGCAAATTATTGATTTTGTCAAAACGCATGATTTTGGCGTCAATATCAGTATTTCCGATGAAAGTGAGCAGTTGTTGAATACCGGCGGTGGTTTGCTCAAAGCAAAAGAATTCTTTGATACGGAAACGCCGTTTTTTGTTGTCAATGTTGATATAATTAGTTCTATTGATTTGGAAAAAATGTATGAAAGGCATATTGCAGGCAATGCCAAGGCAACGCTGGCAGTGTGTAAACGAAAAACTTCACGTTATTTATTATTCAATACTGAGGAACAATTGTGCGGTTGGGAAAATTCTGCTACGTATAAACGTATTTTCTCGCGCCCTGAACAGTATGAACATTTACATCAACGGGCATTTAGCGGCGTGCAAGTACTTTCGCCTCAAATTTTTGATTACATTACCGAGCGGGGAGCTTTTTCAATTATAGACATGTATGTCCGACTGGCACAAACACAGTATATACAAGCCTTTGACCATACAGATGATTTTTGGATTGATGTAGGAAAATTTGAAACCTTGCAGGAAATAACAGACGCATTACAAACACAGAAACTTGATTTTCTGTTGTAAATTAAAGAATAAATGAAAGAAAAATTACATCAAATTCCCGAACGAATTAAGGAGATGAGGGAAATTTTGGAATTTACACCCGAAGCGGTAGCTGAATATCTCCACATTTCGGTAGACGAATACCTTAGTCTTGAAAATGGAAATACGGATATTCCGATTTCAATTTTGTATGAAATAGCAGCCAAGTTTGGTGTTAATACCACAGTGCTATTGACTGGCGACGAGCCGCGGATGAACACGCACACAGTAGTGCGGCACGGTGAAGGCGTGAGTGTGGAGCGCTTTCCGGGTTACGCATATTCTGCCATGGCATATAATTTTATCGACCGCATTATGGAACCCTTGGTGGTGGAAATGCAGCCTTTTGATGCAGAACCGGCAATGGCTATGCATCCGGGGCAGGAGTATAATTATGTGCTTACTGGAAAAATTAAAATTAAAATAGGAAAACAGGAATATATTTTGAATCAAGGCGATTCTATTTATTTTGATCCTCAAGTTCCTCATAATCAACAGGCACTTGATGCGCCTGCGTCGTTTTTGACAGTAATTTGTGATATTAATCATACGTGGAAATCGTAAAAATAGAAGAAATACATGAATCCAATAATAAAAAAATATTTACCCAAAACAGAGTTTTCATCATATGATGATTTCATGGAAAACTACAGTGTAAATGTCCCCCCAGATTTCAATTTTGGTTACGATATTGTAGACGAATGGGCGCATTTGGAACCGCAAAAACCCGCATTATTGTGGTGCGACGATAGGTTTGAAACAAAACACTACACGTTTGCCGATGTGAAAGAACTGTCGAACAAAGCAGCAAATGCCTTTGTGAAACTTGGTATTAAAAAAGGTGATGTGGTAATGCTGATTTTAAAGCAACGCCCTGAAGTGTGGTGGAGCATGATAGCACTGTGTAAAATCGGCGCAATTTGCATTCCGGCTACCTATCAATTGACAACGAAAGATATAGTATATCGTTGTAATAGTGCCGGAATAAAAATGATTGTAACGGTGGACGATTCGGAATTACTTGCGAATATTCAAAGAGCACAAGACAAATGTGCTTCTTTGCAAACCGTTGCTGTGGTAGGCGATACGCTCACTCAGAAAATTAAAAATTTACCGGAAGGCTATGTGAATTTTCAAGAAGAAATAGCGCAGGCTGCGCCAGATTTTGAACGAGTAGAGAACAAATCGGAAGATCCCACGTTGATTTATTTTTCGTCGGGAACTTCGGGAATGCCCAAAATGGTGTTGCACGACCACACGTTGGCATTGGGGCATATTGTAACAGCTTTGTTTTGGCAACGTGTGCAAAACAATACCATTCATTGGACACAGACCGACAGTGGTTGGGCAAAATTCGCATGGGGTAAAATTTATGGACAGTGGATTTGCGGAGCAACAGTTGGTGCTTACGATACCGAAAAATTTGTGCCGGAAATGATGCTGAAAGCCATAGAAATAATACGTCCTACAACATTTTGTGCTCCTGCTACTATTTACCGGTATTTGATTAAAGAAGATTTGTCGGGAACAGACTTCAGTTTCATTCAGCATGCAAGCGTGGCGGGCGAGCCGCTC
This sequence comes from Bacteroidales bacterium, assembly GCA_031262005.1. Taxonomy (GTDB): domain Bacteria; phylum Bacteroidota; class Bacteroidia; order Bacteroidales; family UBA1715; genus WQTX01. The sequence continues at coordinate 6,054 of JAISIO010000187.1, read as the reverse complement.
AATCCCGAAGTGTATCATCAAATTAAGCAAAAAACAGGTTTAACAATCCATGAAGGTTTCGGACAGTCGGAAGGTTCAGTGTTGCTGGCAAATTTTGGTTGGGACGAAATAAAACCCGGTTCAATGGGTAAACCTGCACCACTCTATGATATTAAACTTTTGGACGACTACGACCGTGAATGCGAAAAAGGCGATATTGGTGTAATTTCGGTTACGGGAATTAACAAAAAACACCCTACGGGACTATTTAAAAAATATTATTTGGACGAAGAAACTACCGCAGCTTGTTGGAATGCCGAAAAAGGAATTTACAAAACAGGCGATATGGCGTGGTGCGATGCCGACGGATATTTTTGGTTTGTGGGACGAAGCGATGATGTTATCAAATGTTCGGGTTACCGCATAGGTCCTTTTGAAGTAGAAAATGCCTTATTGGAACACCCGTCGGTACTGGAATGTGCGGTAACTGCTGCCGAAGACCCTCTGCGCGGACAAGTGGTGAAGGCAACTATTGTGTTGGTAAAAACATTTACTGCTTCGGAAGAATTGAAAAAAGAATTGCAAAATCACGTAAAAAAAGTAACTGCTCCGTATAAATATCCTCGTATTGTGGAATTTGTGGACGAATTGCCAAAAACTGTATCTGGAAAAATTCGCAGGAATGAAATCCGAAAACAAGATGCTAAGGTGTAAGAGTATTCTATTCAACTTTTGCAAGTAGTTTACTATGTTGATTTATGTAAAAAGTGTGTTGAGGTTTTGTACATTTGCAGTTGTGAATTGAATAAACGTAAGAACAAATGTTGAACAAAACCAAACATACAATCATAAACGGCGATAGCCGACAAATGAGCGAACTGAAAGACAAGTCCGTCCATTTAATTGTTACTTCGCCGCCCTATTGGCAACTGAAAGATTACGGCTCCGACAATCAAATAGGCTTCAACGACAGCTACGAAAATTACATCAACAACCTGAACCTCGTTTGGGCGGAGTGTTTTCGGGTGCTGCACGACGGTTGCCGCCTCTGCGTCAATATAGGCGACCAGTTTGCCCGCTCCGTGTATTATGGAAGATATAAAGTAATTCCCATTCACGCCGAGATTATCCGCTTTTGCGAAACCGCCGGCTTTGACTTTATGGGGCAGATTATCTGGCAGAAAGCAACTACGATGAATACCACGGGCGGCGGTGCGGTGATGGGCAGTTTCCCGCACCCCCGCAACGGCATTGTGAAGTTGGATTTTGAATACATTTTGCTGTTCAAAAAACAGGGCAACGCGCCCAAACCAACGGCGGAACAGAAGGCGCAATCGGCAATGACCAACGAAGAATGGAACACCTATTTCAACGGACATTGGTACTTTAACGGAGCAAAGCAGGACAAGCATTTGGCAATGTTTCCCGAAGAATTGCCTCGCCGATTGATTACAATGTTTTCGTTTCCGAATGAAACCGTTTTAGACCCGTTTTTGGGGAGCGGCACAACTTCTTTGGCGGCAAAAAATCTGAATAGAAATTCTATCGGTTATGAAATAAATGCCGATTTTATTATTAGCAATTTACAAAAGGCAGCATAAAAAGATGAATATGTTAGAAGAAAAATATTTAAATAAAAAACTAGTATAATATTATGATTTATAACGAAAAAGAATTTTTAAAAGCGATTGAAAAATCGTTCAAAGCGTACAAAATTCACGGCGCAAGAAGTACCGAGAAACTCAAACCCATACATAAGTTTGTAGCAGAAACCATTGGGGAAATTTTTGGGAAGAGTTATGAATTGCATTTTATGGGAGTAGGTAGCAAAGAAATGACTGTTGAAGGTAAATATTATCCAAAAGACATTGATATTACTGTTTCTAAAAATGGCAAAGCAATTCTTTGTTTAGGTATTAAGTTTGTAACTTCAAACTACAAGCAAAATGCAAACAACTATTTTGAAAATATGATGGGCGAAACTGCAAATATCCAAGCAACACAAATTCCTTATGCACAATTGATTATTCTTCGTTACGAAACTCCGTATTATCCTAAAAATGAAACAGAAATTCCAAAGAAAATTGAAATTATTAACGACAGAGATATTGCTAAATATATAAAATTAATGTATGACCAACCACAAGCCCATAGACCAAATTATCTTGGTATCCAATTAATTAATATTGATGAAAAGAATAGTAAAGTAAGTACAATAGGGGCAAATGCTGAATTGGATAAAGCTATTGTTAAATTATTGAAAACCAAGTTGTCTATGCAAAATTTTTTCAAAGAAATTGAAAATTATAAAAATTATTTAAAAATCAAAAAATAATGGCAAGTTTGGCTAAATCATACTCGCAAGAAAAGTTGTTTGGACAAGTTTATACTCCAAATTTTATCGTTTGTAAAATTTTGGACGATATTGGGTATAATTCTCCTGTAATTTTAGGTAAAAAAATTATTGACCCTGCGTGCGGCGATGGTCGCTTTTTATGTGAAATTGTAAAAAGAATTATTAAATTTTCGCCAGAAAGTGACTTGGAAAAAAATTTAGAAAATGTTTATGGGTGGGATATTGATGCCGATGCAATAATGTATTGTATTTCAAATTTGAATGAATTAATTAAAGATAAAAATATTTCTATAAAATGGAATATTGAAGTTGCTGATTCAATAAAAAAGTACGAAAAACAAGATTTATTTTCCGCTAACGAATTGCCTATATTTGATTTTATTGTTGGAAATCCACCGTATATTCGTATTCAGCATTTGGATTTAGAACAACGGCAATATATTCAAAATAATTATGATTTTTGCAAAAGTGGTTCAACTGATATTTATATTGCATTTTATGAATTGTGTTTGAATTTGTTGTCAGAAAAAGGAATATGTGGTCTGATAACTCCCAATACATTTCTTTTTACGGAAACTGCTCGACCATTACGGCAGAATTTTTCAGCAAATAAAAATTTGATGCAAATTACAAATTATGGAGATATTCAACTGTTTGATGATGCAACAACTTACTCTGCAATAACAATATTCAACAAAAAGGCAAACAAAGATTTCCTTTTCCAGAAAGCAATATCGGAACAATCATTTGAGGAAAAACAAATTAATTTTTCGCAGTTACAAGAGCCTTTTTGGCAACTTTCAACCGATAATAGGACATTCGTAAAAGGCAAAAAATTAAAAGAAATATGTAATATTCATGTTGGAATTACAACACTATGTGATAGTGCTTATATTTTCCCTATTGAAGAAATTGACAGTGCATATGTATATGCTGATACAAAATTGAAAGGTCGAGTGAGAATTGAAAAAAATATTTTGAAACCCATTGTCAAAGGCTCAAAACTTAAACATTCTAATGAGAGCATTAAAGAATATGTATTATTTCCTTATCACAAAGTAAACGAAAGGCACACTGTTATTCCTGAAAATGAGTTAAAAGAAAAATTTCCTTTGGCTTATGATTATCTATTGTCTGTAAAGTCGGAGTTAGATAAAAGAGATAATGGCAAACCCAATACCGTTGCTTGGTATGCTTTTGGTCGTAGTCAAGGATTAGATACAAGTTTTGGTGAAAAGATTATATTTTCTCCCATGAATTATAAACCTAACTTTATTTATTATTCTAATCCTGATGCAACTTTTTATTCGGGCTATTGCATAAAAAAAATCAATGGTTTTAGTATTGAAAAACTAATGATTCAACTAAATTCCGACCGAATGGATAAATTTGTATCAATGTCAAGCAGAGATTTCAGAGGAGGGTGGAAAGCTTACAATAAAAAGATTATCGAAAATTTTGAAATTGTTGGATGAAAAAATTGAAACACATAGATACCATTATAAAAAGTAATCCCGCAATTGCAAAAGAACTCGGTAAGCGGCTCTACGAAAAAATCACCGAAGTAATTCAGTCGGAAGTAGCCGAAGTTACCGAGCAAGATTGCATTGACTATATGCTGCAACTTGTAATTGACCGTACTTTTGACGGCTACCAAACCGAAATTCAAACTATTTACGGACAATTACAAGGTATTTTGAATGTAAAAATCGAACCTGCTCCCGACGAATGGGACAGATTATTCAATGTCGATTTTTTTATAAAAATAGGCGAACAATATATTGGTTTGCAAATAAAACCTGTAAATAGCGGTTTACAACTCCCTGAAATTCATAAAGAATACGCGCTGCAAGCCGAAACGCATAAAAAATTTACGGCAAAATTCGGCGGCAAGGTGTTCTATATTTTTTCAGAAAAAGTGAATGGCAGCAAACAAATAGCCAACAAAGAAGTGATTGAAGATATTAGGAATGAAATAGAGAGATTGAAATAGTTTGCACCGTGCATAACTAAGGTATTGCCAAAAACTGTATCCGGAAAAATTCGCAGGAATGAAATCCGAAAACAAGATGCTAAGGTGTAAGAGTATTCTATTTAACTTTTATAATTTGTAAAATGAAATGCTTACAATTTGTAAAACAAAACTCTTACAATTTGTAAAATAAAACACCTATAATTTGTAAAATGAAACACTACTCATGGCGCATAAAACCATGCGGAAATTCGCAGAAACTGATTGAATATTTGGCGGAACAATTGAACGTTTCGCCTGTAATTGCTCAATTGCTGGTGTTGCGCAATGTGAAAACCGTTGAAAACGCACAGAAATTTTTAAATCTTCGCCAATCACTAACGGAAATTCACAATCCGTTTCTGATGAAAGATATGCGCCGAGCCGTTGATAGAATTTGCGAAGCTGTAGAACAACAACAATCTATTTTGGTATATGGCGACTACGACGTGGACGGAACCACGGCGGTTTCTGTTGTGTATGCGTTTTTGCAGCGTGTGGGTGTGCAAAAACTCCATTTTTACATTCCCGATAGAGAAAAAGAAGGCTACGGGGTTTCGACGCAAGGAATAGAATGGGCAATTGCACACAACATAGATTTGATAATAACCTTAGACTGCGGCATAAAGGCAGTGAAAACCATTGCACAAGCAACTGCACACCGCATTGACGTCATTGTGTGCGACCACCATGAAGTGGGCGAAGAATTACCTAATGCCTTGGCTATCCTCAATCCAAAACAAAAGGATTGCACGTATCCGTTCAAAGAATTGTCGGGCTGTGGCGTGGGATTTAAGCTAATTCATGCCTTATGTATCGAAAAAAATCTGCCGCTCAAAGAGTATCTGTTTTGTTATTTGGATATTTTGGCACTGAGCATAGCTGCCGACATAGTGCCAATGGTCGATGAAAATAGAATTTTTATGTTTAATGGTTTGTGGAAAATGCAGGCAAAACCAAGTCTTGCTATAAAAACTATTCTGGAAAGTGCCGGAGTGTTCAAATCAAATATTACGGTTTCCGATGTGGTTTTTAAAATTAGTCCGCGAATTAATGCCGCCGGACGAATACGCCATGCAAAAACGGTGGTGGAATTGCTGCTGTGTGATAATTACAAAGAGGCGTATGAAATATGCCGCGAAATAGAGGATTACAACAGAGAACGCAAGGAAATAGATACGGCAATAACAAACCAAGCCTTGAAAAACATAGAGAAAATTGACCCTGCGCACGGAAAGTACACTTGTGTGGTGTATGAACCGCAATGGCACAAAGGGGTGATTGGCATTGTGGCATCGCGCATTGTGGAACATCATTATAAACCGTCGATAGTGTTTTGCGGTGAAGGAGATATAATTACCGCTTCGGCACGTTCGGTGCATGGCTTCGATTTGTACAGTGCCATAGAACAATGTTCGCATTTGCTTACAAACTTTGGCGGACATACTTGCGCTGCAGGGCTGAGTTTGCAGAAAGAAAATTTGGGAGATTTTATTCAAACTTTTGAAACTGTGGTGGCGCGAACAATTACTCCCGAACAATTGCAGCCAAGCATATTGATTGAAGTGGAACTTGCGCCACACGATATTTCCATGAATTTGTATGAACAACTACAAGATTTGGCTCCATTCGGACCTCGAAATATGCGCCCGGTGTTCGTAATGCGCAATATGCAGGTAGACGAACGAACGCGGATTATTGGGAATGA
>JAISIO010000183.1 GCA_031262005.1 Bacteroidales bacterium | reverse complement strand
GGGTGATTGTGAAACGAGTGTGTGTCGTAGAAAAAATAGGTCAAACAATTGCGTTCGGCATATACGAATCCGCCGTACAATTGTGCTCTGTATAATACATTTGCCTGCCACTGATTTCTGTTTTCGGTAAAACTGATGCTGGGCATTTGGGCATGAGCCGAAAGAGCGGAGCAGGTAAAAAAAACATAAAGAAAATTTCGCACATTCATAACGTAACTGAATAATGGTAATAATTGAATAACAGAGCGATTAAGAGACAATACATTCCCTATATTAGTTGCTTGGTTATTGTATTTGTGTATAAAAAACGCTAAAAATACATTTTTTATCTATTCATACAAACAATTATTTTGTATAGAAACCCTTTGTTTACGAAAATAAAATATATCTTTGTGGGCAAGTAAAATAAAGCATTAATTATTTAAAACTCAGTAGAAAAATGAAAATTACAGTAGTTGGAGCCGGAAACGTAGGAGCAACCTGCGCAAATGTTATGGCTCAAAAAGAATTGGCAAGTGAAATAGTATTGTTAGACATCAAAGAAGGATTTGCTGAAGGAAAAGCGTTAGACATTATGCAAACCGCAGAATTACTTCAATTTGACACTCGCGTGGTAGGTGTTACATCGGATTTTTCAAAAACCGCAGGTTCTGATGTGGTTGTGGTAACTTCGGGTATTCCTCGCAAACCGGGTATGACTCGTGAAGATTTGATAGGCACAAACGCAGGTATTGTAGATAGCGTAGCTCAAAATATATTAAAATATTCGCCAAATGCAATTATTGTGGTTATTTCAAACCCAATGGATACCATGACTTACTTGGCATTGAAAAAAACAGGTCTTCCTAAAAATCGTGTGATTGGTATGGGCGGTATTCTTGATAGCTCTCGTTTCCGTTACTATTTGGCAGATGCACTTAAAGCGCAAGCTACCGACATTCAAGCAACTGTGGTTGGTGGACACGGCGATACTACTATGATTCCTTTAACTCGTCTTGCTTCATACAATGGTGTGCCGGTAAATCAAATTCTTGATGCCGAAACATTGAAAAAAGTTGCTGCCGATACTATGGTGGGAGGAGCTACTTGTACAAAATTATTAGGTACTTCGGCATGGATTGCTCCGGGAGCTGCAGGTGCTGCATTGGTTGAAGCTATTGTTCGCGACCAAAAGAAAATATTCCCATGTTGCGTGTTGCTTGAAGGCGAATATGGTCAAAACGATATTTGCATAGGCGTACCTGTAGTAATTGGTAAAGACGGTGCTGAAAAAATCGTTGATTACAAATTAAACGCTGAAGAACAAGCTGAATTTAACAAAAGTGCCAATGCGGTACGCACTATGAATTCTGTGCTTAAAGACTTAAATATCATTTAATTCTTTGCATAATTAATTAAAAAAACCGGCTTGCGAAAGTCGGTTTTTTTATGTTTGGGCTTGGGGTGTACCATACAACAAGGTGGAAAAGTAATCAGCGCACAAAACGTAAGGCAACTTGGAAATCGAAAAACACTAACGTTGCCTTCAAAAAATGATAATTAAGATTTTGTGGAAATCACACACGTAAAAATCATACAATATAATGACAAAAACATTCAAAAAACAACAATGGCGAGCAGGCACCTTGCTCTATCCGCTGCCTGCGGTGCTGGTGTCGGTGGGGGCTTTGCCTGAGGAACTCAATATTGTAACGGTGGCGTGGACGGGTACTATTTGTTCCGACCCTGCACTGTGTTATATTTCGTTGCGCAAAAGTCGTTATTCTCATGCTATTGTACTAAAAAATAGGGAATTTGTAATCAATCTCACCAATGAAGATTTGGCTTTTGCCACCGATTGGTGTGGTGTGAAAAGCGGTAAAAATGTACATAAATTTGAGGCAATGAAACTCACGCCCCACCCTGCACGCATGGTGCAAGCACCGCTGATTGGCGAATCGCCGCTGAGTATAGAATGCCGAGTGCAGCAAATTGTGGAACTTGGTTCGCATGACATGTTTATAGCCGAAGTGCTGTGTGTGCAAGCTGATGAGCGTTTTATAAATCCCGAAACACAGGGTTTTGATATGCAGAAAGCAAAACTCATAACCTATTCGCATGGGAATTATTACACGCTGGGCGAGCAAATCGGAAAATTTGGTTGGACAGTGCAGAAGAAAAATCCCCCTGCCCCCCAAAAGAGGGGTAAACATAAATAATTGTGATGTGTTTTTACATTGGATACATATTTTAACTATGTTTGTACAAATAATATAATCAACTCAATAAACCACATTTCAAAAAGTCCCCCGAGGGGGATTTCGGAGGATTATCATCATGAAAAAACTATGTATATACATTCTGTGCCTATTGTTCGCAAGTAGCGTTATGGCGCAGCCGGCACAAAAATCTAACATTGGAATAGTGCTTGGCGGGGGCGGTGCTCTTGGATTTGCCCACATTGGTGCTCTCAAAGCCTTGCAAGAACATGGCATTACACCCACTCATGTGGCGGGTGCGAGCATGGGAGCAATCATAGGTTCGCTCTATGCTTACGGCTATTCACCCGATGAAATAACCCGTTTGGTAAAAGAACAAAAGGCGTACAAGATTAATAAACTAATGACGTTCAACATCTTTAATTCCAAAGGAATATCGAATCACAAAAAACTTTCACGCATTTTGGATACTATATTGCCTGTGGATAGCTTCGATTCGTTGCGCTACTTTTTTGCCTTAGCCATGACCGATATTGTGCGCCTGCAACCCGAATATGCGTGGAGTGGCGGCAATTTGCGCGAAAAAATAATGGCTTCGGCAGCAATTCCGGCTATTTACGAACCCATTTATTTGAACAGTACCGTGTATGTCGATGGCGGTGTAACCGACAATCTGCCCATAGAGCCTTTGCTCGGCAGATGTTCTGTAATTATAATGCTCAATGTGAATTATCCTGAAATGGAAAATAAAGAATTTTCAAAAAAGGATATGCTGAAGCGTACAACTGCTGCTGCTATGAAGCAAATGAATGCTTCACGTGTGCAAAAAGCGGATTACTACGTAACTTTTCCGGAATTGGCGGAATATAAAGTGTTCGATTTTAAACTGTATAAAGTGTTAATTGACATAGGTTACAGAGGTATGAAAGAGTATTTGCAAAAAAATCCCGATTTGTTACAATTGGCACAACCTGTGGTGGTGGATTAATCAATGAAACACGCACAATCAATACCCATTTACTCGCTGCAAAATTTTAGCAAAGAGCAACTCAATCGTCAATTTCAGGTGGAAACGTTTGATGCTAATAGGCATTTTGCGGTAGAGTATCCGCATCGGCACGATTTTTTTGAGATTTTGTTCTTATCGCAAGGGTCGGGCAAGCATATTATCGATAGCAATGTGTACGAAGTAAAACCGCCCTGCGTGTTTTTTCTTTCGCCCGGACAAGCTCATAAAATAGAACTCTCCGAAGATATTGAAGGCTACATTTTTACCTTTACCGCCGATTTTTATTTGTACAATCACAACAATCACAACCGCTTGTTGGAATTTCCATTTTTCTTTACCGTAAAACAGAATAATCCGCCACTGCAACTTGTGGAGAAAGAAGATACATTGTTTTTGACGACAATGTTTGTAACGGCAATTCAAGAATTACACAAAGACAATCACCATTCGCCGGAAATGCTACGTTCGTTACTCGATGTAATTTTGCAGTATTGCAATGCTCGCTACGAGGTAACCGATACCATGTTGGCAAAAGGCAAAGGGCACATTCTTGTGAAACGGTTTTTTCAGCTTTTAGAGGAAAATTACCAAAGCAATACGCTGGTAAATGACTATGCTTCGCAATTGAATATTACTCCCAATCATCTAACGCAAACTATTAAAGAACTGACCGGAAAAACAGCGAGTAATATTATTCAAGAAAAGCAATTGCTTGAAATTAAGCGATTACTAACACACACAAATTTGACCGTTACCGAAATTTCTGCACTATTGAATTTTTCCGATCAATCGTATTTTACTAAATTTTTTAAGAAGATGACGGGTGAAACGCCGCTTGCGTTTAGAACGAAATCTACGAAAAACGCCTAAAAATCACAATTACGTTCCAAAGCCTTTTGCCACACTTTATACAATTTTTTGGAAAGTATCAATTCATTTTGACTTCTTTTGTAAAACGTGTATATTTGCAAAAAACAAACAACAATTACAGTTATGGCAACATCAACAATAAAAAGAAATGCGAAAAAAGTTTCCGTAAAAGATGCTGTGTGTGAGGGTATTTATGTGAAAATTCCTCAATCGGATATGATATTATTTCAACTTTTTGCCGACAAAATGGGCTGGTTAGTCAATAGCAAACAAAATCTTTGGAACGAATATATTAAAAACAGTCCTCAAAATATTCCATTGACTGATGACGATATAATGAACGGAGTAAGAGTTGTGCGCTATGCAACAGTGTAGAATTATTTACTAACTCAACTTCCGTAGGAAAATTACCAACCAACCATTTTAGAAAATAAATACGCTTTATAGCTGGCAATCACTCATAATTTGTAATAAAAGACAGAAAAACGCCGCTTGCGTTTAGAACGAAATCTACGAAAAATACCTAAAAATTAGGGGTAAGTATAATGTGTGCGTGAAGAAAATAACGTTATTTTGCAGTATTCGATGGAATACTAACAAATTAACAAATAAATTATGGGTAATTATTTTAACACGCTTTCATTGAGAGAGCAATTATTGCAACTCGGCGTATGCGAGTTTATGGACAAAAGTGAGTTTGCCAACGGCGTAAATGCGTTATTGGGCAAAAAAATTGTAATCGTTGGAGCTGGTGCGCAAGGGTTGAATCAAGGTTTAAATATGCGCGATTCTGGTTTGGATATTTCCTACGCTTTGCGTAAAGAAGCCATTGCTGAAAAACGTGCATCGTTTGTGAACGCTACCGAAAACGGTTTCACAGTGGGCACTTACGAAGAACTTATTCCAACGGCAGATATGGTGGTAAACCTAACTCCCGACAAACAACACTCAGCTGTAGTTTCGGCTGTAATGCCACTTATGAAACAAGGTGCAACTCTTTCGTACTCTCACGGGTTCAATATGATTGAAGAAGGAATGCAAATCCGTAAAGATATTACCGTAATTATGGTTGCGCCAAAATGTCCGGGTTCCGAAGTGCGTGCCGAATATGTGCGTGGATTTGGAGTGCCTACTTTATTGGCAGTACACCCCGAAAACGACCCCGAAGGAAAAGGCTGGGATTATGCAAAAGCATACGCAGTGGCTACCGGTGGCGACCGTGCGGGTTGTTTGCATTCGTCATTCGTAGCCGAAGTAAAATCAGACCTTATGGGCGAGCAAACTATTCTTTGCGGTATGTTGCAAACCGGTTCAATTCTTTGTTTCGACAAAATGATTGAAAAAGGAATTGATGCGGGCTATGCTTCAAAACTTATTCAATATGGTTGGGAAACTATTACCGAAGCGTTAAAAATAGGTGGTATTACCAATATGATGGACAGATTGAGCAATCCGGCGAAATTAAAAGCATTCTATTTGGCAGAAGAATTGAAAATGATTATGCGTCCGCTTTTTGAAAAACACATGGACGACATTATGTCAGGCGAATTTTCATCGACAATGATGAAAGACTGGGCAAACGATGATATTAATCTTTTGACTTGGCGCAAAGCTACCGGAGAAACTGCATTTGAGAAAACTCCTGCCGGCGCAGTTGATATTGCCGAACAAGAATATTTCGACAATGGCGTATTGATGGTGGCAATGGTAAAAGCAGGCGTGGAATTGGCTTTTGAAACCATGACCGAAGCCGGCATTAAAGAAGAAAGCGCATACTATGAATCGTTGCACGAAACGCCACTGATAGCAAACACCATAGCTCGCAAAAAATTATACGAAATGAATCGTGTAATTTCCGATACAGCCGAATATGGCTGCTATTTGTTCGACCATGCGTGTAAACCGCTTTTGGCTGATTTTATGAAAAAAATCGACACCAACGTAATTGGCAAAAATTTCAACGCAGGCAAAGACAATCACGTTGATAATATGGAATTGGTGAAAATTAACGAAGCAATCCGTTATCACTCAATTGAGGTTGTCGGCGAAGAATTGCGCTCGGCAATGACTGCTATGAAAGCAATTGTGAAATAATATTTCACCCAAAGAAAAGTTCGGTAATCGAATATTTCCAATAAGAAAAAACGCTGTTCTACTTTGGTACAACAGCGTTTTTCTGTTATGGGATATTTGTAATTGCTGTTGAGCCTATCGGGTATTTAGCACATAAAAAAAGCACATAAAAAAATAAAAAAATATGTAACTATTTGTGTATTAAAAAAAATGTTTATCTTTGCAACCCCAAAATTTGGGAAATTATAAATAATTATATACAGAATTAACACAGTATTATGCCAACAATTCAGCAGTTAGTACGTAAAGGACGAAACGAAATCGTAGAGAACAGTAAGTCTCCGGCTTTGGATTCATGTCCGCAGCGTCGTGGCGTTTGTGTACGTGTGTACACAACCACTCCAAAAAAACCAAATTCGGCAATGCGTAAAGTTGCCCGTGTTCGTTTATCGAATGGAAAAGAAGTGAATGCTTACATTCCGGGAGAAGGACACAAATTACAAGAACACTCTATAGTGTTAGTACGCGGTGGTCGTGTAAAAGACCTTCCGGGTGTGCGTTATCACTTAGTGCGTGGTGCTTTAGATGCATCAGGTGTAGAAGGTCGTTTGCAATCTCGCTCAAAATATGGAGCAAAACGTCCGAAAAAAGACGCCGCAAAAAAATAATACAATATAATAATAGTAAGAAAATCATTTAACAATGAGAAAAAGTAAACCAAAAAAACGCGTAATTCTTCCAGACCCAAAATTTGGTAGTGTGGAAGTAACAAAGTTTGTTAATAACATAATGCTTGACGGTAAAAAAAGTATAGCGTTTGATATTTTCTATGGTGCGTTGGAAATAGTGGAAGCTAAAAAAACAGCACAAGATGTATCGGCACTTGAAGTATGGCGCAAAGCATTAGACAATGTAACACCGTTGGTTGAAGTACGTAGCCGCCGTGTGGGTGGAGCTACCTTTCAAATACCATCAGAAATTCGTCCCGGTCGCCGTCAATCAATTGGCATGAAAAACCTTATAGCATTTTCACGCAAACGTTCGGGACACTCTATGAGAGAAAAACTAGCTGCTGAAATTTTAGCTGCTTTCAATGAAGAAGGTGCAGCTTATAAAAAGAAAGAAGATACTCATAGAATGGCTGAGGCTAACAAAGCATTCTCTCACTTTAGATTTTAATTTTAAAAGACCAATAATACAATGGCAAAAAGAGACTTACAATATACGCGCAACATTGGTATTGCAGCGCACATTGATGCTGGTAAAACCACAACGTCGGAGCGTATTCTTTATTACGCAGGTGTAAATCACAAAATCGGCGAAGTTCACGATGGTGGTGCTACAATGGACTGGATGGTGCAAGAACAAGAACGTGGGATTACAATTACATCGGCAGCAACCACTTGCTTTTGGAAATACAAAGGCAATGAATATAAACTAAACATAATCGACACTCCGGGTCACGTGGATTTTACTGTTGAGGTAAATCGTTCGCTCCGCATTCTCGATGGTTTGGTGTTTTTGTTTTCAGCCGTTGATGGCGTAGAACCTCAATCGGAAACAAACTGGCGTTTGGCAGACAATTATAATGTAACCCGTATAGGTTTCGTAAATAAAATGGACCGTCAAGGTGCCGACTTCTTGAATGTTGTACGCCAAGTACGCGAAATGTTGGGTGGTAATGCAATTCCGCTTCAAATTCCAATTGGTGCCGAAGAAACATTCAAAGGCGTGGTAGACCTTGTTACAAACAAAGGTATGGTGTGGAACGAAGATGATAAGGGTATGACTTACAACGAAGTTCCAATTCCTGACGATTTGAAAGCCGAAGTTGCCGAATGGCGCGAAAAACTGTTAGAATCGGTTGCAGAATTTGACGATTCTATTATGGAAAAATTCTTCGATGACCCTAATTCAATTTCGGAAGACGAAATTCTTGCAGCATTGCGCAAAGCTTGTCTTGCAAACAAAGTTATTCCTATGTGTTGCGGTTCTTCGTTCAAAAACAAAGGTGTGCAAACCATGTTGAACTATGTAATGGAATTGTTACCAAGTCCGTTAGATAAACAAGGTGCAAAAGGAACTGACCCACGAACAGGGGAAGAAATTTCTCGCCAACCATTAAATGAAGAGCCTTTCTGTGCACTTGCATTTAAAATCGCAACCGACCCATTTGTTGGACGTTTGTGTTTCTTCCGTGTGTATTCAGGTTCGTTAGAAGCCGGTTCATACGTATACAACACTCGTAGCGAGAACAAAGAACGTATTTCTCGTATTTATCAAATGCACGCCAATAAACAAAATCCGATTGATCGTATTGATGCAGGTGATATAGGCGCAGGTGTTGGTTTTAAAGATATTAAAACAGGTGATACATTGTGCGACGAAAAACACCCGATTGTGTTAGAATCAATGGTATTCCCCGAACCGGTAATTGGTTTGGCAATTGAGCCGAAAACAAAAGCCGATGTGGATAAATTGGGTAATGCACTTGCTAAACTTGCAGAAGAAGACCCAACATTTACCGTAAAAACAAATCAAGAAACCGGACAAACCGTAATTAGCGGTATGGGTGAGTTGCACTTGGATATTCTTATAGACCGTTTGAAACGCGAATTTAAAGTAGAATGTAATCAAGGCGCACCACAGGTAAACTACAAAGAATGTATTACTACCGAAGTTGAACACCGCGAATTGTACAAAAAACAATCGGGTGGACGTGGTAAATTTGCCGATATTGTATTCAAAATTGGTCCTGCACCCGAAGGTAAAGAAGGACTTGTATTTGAAGATTACGTGAAAGGTGGTAACATTCCGAAAGAATTTATACCTTCAATTGAAAAAGGCTTCAAACAAGCAATGGACAATGGTGTATTAGCAGGCTATCCTGTAGAATCACTTCGAGTACAACTTATGGACGGTTCGTACCATGATGTGGACTCTGACGCATTGTCATTTGAAATTTGTGCGAAAATCGCTTTCCGTGAATCGTGTGCAAAAGCAGGACCGAAATTACTTGAACCGATAATGAAAGTTGAAGTAGTTACACCGGAAGAGTACATGGGTGATGTAGTAGGCGACTTAAATAAACGTCGTGGACAAATTCGCGGTATGGATACCAAAAATAATGCAAGCGTAGTGAAAGCATTTGTTCCGCTTGCCGAAATGTTTGGCTATGTAACTGATTTGCGTACAATCACTTCGGGTCGTGCAACATCAACAATGGAGTTTGACCACTTTGAACAAGTTCCTACGAACTTAGCAGAAGGAATAATTAGCAAAAGTAAATAATAAATAATAATAATAGGCATGAGTCAAAAAATTAGAATCAAGTTGAAATCATACGATTACAATCTGGTAGATAAATCTGCCGAGAAAATCGTAAAAACCGTTAAAACTACCGGAGCGGTAGTAAGTGGTCCGATTCCGCTGCCAACTCACAAGAGAATTTTTACTGTTTTACGTTCTACTCACGTAAACAAAAAAGCTCGTGAACAATTTCAATTAACAGCGCACAAACGTTTGTTGGACATTTACAGCAGTACGTCGAAAACCGTTGATGCGTTAATGAAATTAGAGTTGCCAAGTGGTGTAGAAGTAGAAATTAAAGTGTGATACGTAAAAAAGTAAAAAAATGCTCGGTATTTTAGGAAAAAAAATAGGAATGACATCAATATTTTTGCCCGATGGTAAAAATGTTGCATGTACTGTTATCGAAACAGGACCTTGTGTGGTTACACAAGTGAAAACAGTAGAAACAGATGGTTACAATTCAGTACAATTAGCGTTTGACGATAAAAAAGAGAAAAACACTACAAAAGCAGAATTGGGACACTTCAAAAAAGCGAGTTCTACTCCAAAACGTCAAGTAGTAGAAATCAGAGATTTTGAAAAACAAGTGCAATTGGGCGATGTGCTCGATGTAGCAAGTATTATAACCGAAGGTGATTATCTTGATATAGCAGGTAATACCAAAGGACGCGGATTTCAAGGTGTTGTAAAACGCCACGGATTCGGCGGGGTAGGCGAAAGTACTCACGGTCAGCATAACCGTTTGCGCGCACCGGGTTCTATCGGAGCGTGTTCTACACCTTCACGTGTATTCAAAGGAATGCGTATGGGTGGTCAAATGGGTGGCAACCGTGTGAAAACTGAGAACCTTGAAGTTGTAAAAGTACTTGCCGATAAAAACGTAATTTTAGTGAAAGGAGCAGTTCCCGGAGCAAAAGGCGGATATGTAATAATAACTAAATAATCTAACGTAATGGAAATAGTAGTTAAAGATATACAAGGAAAAGATACGAATAAAAAAGTTGCGTTAGACGAAACTATATTCGGTATAGAGCCCAATGAACACGCTGTTTATTTAGATGTAAAAGCAATATTGGCAAACAAACGACAAGGAACTCACGCATCAAAAGAGCGTAACCAAGTAGCAGGTAGTACAAAAAAATTGAAACGACAAAAAGGTACAGGCGGTGCTCGTGCAGGTAGTGCGAACAATCCAATGTATCGTGGTGGAGGTAGAATTTTTGGTCCGAAACCTCACGATTACTTGCAAAAAGTAAACAAAAAAGTAAAAGATTTGGCTCGCAGATCAGTGTTGTCATCAAAATTGAAAGAAAATGCTATTGTGATAGTTGAAGATTTCGATTTTGAAACTCCTAAAACTAAGAAAATGATTGAGATACAAGAAAATCTCAAAATAAATAATAAAAACTTTTTAATTATATTACCTGAATCAAATAAAAATGTATATTTGTCCTCTCGCAATTTACCGCAATGTGCAACCGTAAGTGCTTGTGATATAAATACTTACGATTTGTTGAAAGCTGGTAATATCGTGATATTAGAAAGTTCGGTAGAAGAAATTGAGAATAATTTTAAATAATTGGTAATGGAAATCTTACAAAAACCACTCATAACAGAGAAAATGTCGAAAAAAAGCGACACGTTGAACCAATATGGATTTGTTGTAGATAAACGTGCCGATAAAGAACAGATAAAAAAATCGATTGAAGAAATGTATAGTGTAACCGTTGAGGCTGTAAACACTATGCGTTATGCCGGAAAAGTAAAAACTCGTAACACAAAAGCGGGTTTAATCACTGGTAAAACAAACTCATTCAAAAAAGCGATTGTAACTGTAAAAAAAGGAGAAACAATAGACTTCTATAGTAATATTTAATAAGCGATGGCAGTAAAAAAATTAAAACCGATAACTCCGGGGCAACGACATAAGATTGTTGCCGTGAATACTGGACTTACAAAGATAAAACCTGAAAAATCTCTTCTTGAACCAATCAAACGCACGGGGGGACGAAACAATACAGGTAAAATGACAATGCGTTATATAGGTGGCGGTCATAAAAGAAAATATCGTATTATAGATTTCAAACGCGACAAAGAAAACGTTCAAGCTGAAGTGATTTCTTTGGAGTATGACCCAAACAGAAGTGCTTATATTTCATTGGTGCAATATGCTGATGGCGAAAAACGCTACATTATTGCTCCAAACGGCATTCAAGTAGGACAAAAAATAGAAGCAGGTGAGGGCGTTGAGCCTGAATTAGGAAACTGCTTGTATTTGAAAGAAATTCCACTTGGAACTATCATTCATAATATTGAATTAACACCCGGAAAAGGAGCGCAATTAGCTCGTAGTGCCGGAACATACGCTCAGTTAGCTTCACGCGATGGCAAATTTGCAATTATCAAATTACCATCAGGCGAAACTCGTATGATTTTAGTTACTTGTAAAGCAACAATAGGTAGCGTTTCAAATTCAGAATACTCACTTCTTCGTTCAGGTAAAGCAGGTCGCTCACGCTGGTTGGGTCGCCGTCCACGAGTGAGAGGTGTGGTAATGAACCCTGTTGATCACCCAATGGGTGGTGGTGAAGGTAGAGCATCGGGTGGACATCCACGTTCACGCAAAGGCTTGCCGGCAAAAGGGTACAAAACACGTGCGCCTAAAAAAGCATCAACTAAGTTAATCATTGAAAGAAGAAAGAAATAATTTAATTAAACACACGTTATGAGTCGTTCTCTAAAAAAAGGACCATATATTGATTTCAATTTGGAACGCAAAGTTCTTGGAATGAATGATAGTGGCAAAAAAACAGTAGTAAAAACGTGGGCGAGAGCATCTATGATTTCTCCTGATTTTGTAGGACACACTGTGGCAGTACACAACGGTAATAAATTTATTCCCGTATATGTAACTGAAAATATGGTGGGACACAAATTGGGCGAATTTGCACCAACAAGGAATTTTAGAGGTCATGCCGGTAAGAAAAATAAAAAGAAATAAGAGCTAAGTTATGAGTAATAGAAAAAAAATAACAGCCGATAAATACAAAGAGGCTAAAAAGATGAAAGCCTTTGCTATTTTGCGTGATTGCCCTTCATCGCCACGAAAAATGCGCTTAGTTGCCGATATGATACGAGGCAGAGAAGTGAACAATGCTTTGGATATTTTGAAATATTCAACTAAAGAAGCATCGCGAAAAGTTGAGAAACTTGTATTGAGCGCAATTAACAACTGGCAACAAAAAAATGAAGGTAAACGCATAGAAGACAACCAATTGTTTGTGAAAGAAATTTTTGTGGACGAAGGTCGAATGATGAAACGCATTCAGCCAGCACCGCAAGGTCGCGCACACAGAATACGTAAACGTTCAAACCACGTTACCGTTGTAGTAGATACCATTAATGTAGAAGCATAAAATTTTTATTCATGGGACAAAAAGTAAATCCAATAGCAAACAGATTAGGAATTATAAAAGGTTGGGATTCTAACTGGTACGGAGGTAATGACTATGTAGAAAAACTACATGAAGATTATAAAATCCGTAGATACTTGTATGCTCGTCTTGCCAAAGCAAGTATCTCAAAAATAATCATTGAACGAACACTAAAATTAGTAACTATCACTATCAACACTGCTCGTCCGGGTGTTATTATCGGAAAAGGTGGTCAAGAAGTTGATAAACTAAAAGAAGAGTTGAAAAAGATTTCAAATAAAGAGGTGCAAATCAATATATTTGAAATTAAACGCCCTGAACTCGATGCAATTATTGTAGGCGATAGCATTGCACGTCAATTGGAAGGAAGGGTAGCATACCGTAGAGCAATCAAAATGGCAATAGCTTCGGCTATGCGTATGGGTGCCGAAGGTATTAAAATTCAAATATCAGGACGTTTGAATGGTGCGGAAATGGCTCGTTCGGAAATGTACAAAGAAGGACGAACTCCATTGCACACTTTGCGTGCTGATATAGACTATGCAAGTACAGCGGCACAAACCACATATGGCAAATTAGGCTTGAAAGTGTGGATTTTTAAAGGCGAAGTGTATGGCAATGTGGATTTAAGTCCAAATGCAAATCAATCGACAGGCGTATATAAAAAATCGGCGCCGCTAACCAGAAAACGTAATAAAAAATAATTATAAGATTACAAAGCAATGTTACAACCAAAGAAAACAAAATACAGAAAACAGCAGAAAGGCAAAATGAAGGGAGTTGCTCATAGAGGAACAGAACTTGCATTTGGTTCATTTGGTATCAAAACATTGGAGACATGTTGGATAACATCTCGCCAAATAGAAGCTGCTCGTATTGCGGTAACACGTTATATGAAACGTGAAGGACAAATTTGGATACGTATTTTTCCGGACAAACCGGTTACATCGAAACCAGCAGAGGTGCGTATGGGTAAAGGGAAAGGAGCTTTATCTCATTGGGTAGCTCCGGTAACACCGGGACGAATACTATTTGAAGCTGAAGGTGTTCCATTAGAAATTGCAAAAGAAGCATTGCGCTTGGCTGCGCAAAAACTTCCGGTAACTACCAAGTTTATTGTACGTAATGATTATCAAGAATAGTAGAAAATTAACAATACAATGAAAGCAGCAGAAATTAGAGAACTGTCGGAAAAAGAAATAGTTGAAAAACTTCAAGCAGAGGTAGATAACTATTCACGCATGAAATTGAATCATGTGATTACACCTTTGGAAAATCCAAACAAAATAAAAGAAGCTCGTAAAACGATAGCTCGTATTAATACGATAATTAAAGAACGAGAACTTAATTAATAGTATCTACAATGGAAAGAAATTTCAGAAAAGAACGAATCGGTGTCGTAGTAAGCAACAAAATGGATAAATCCATAGTAGTTGCAGTAGAAAGAAAAGTAAAACACGCAATGTATGGTAAGTTTTTGAAAAAAACTACTAAATTTGTCGCCCACGACGAAAAAAATGACTGTACGGAAGGTGATACTGTAAGAATAATGGAAACTCGCCCATTGAGCAAAACAAAATGCTGGCGATTAGTAGAAATAATAGAAAGAGCGAGATAAGATGATACAACAAGAATCAAGATTAAATGTAGCTGACAACAGCGGTGCAAAAGAAGTTCTTTGTATTCGTGTACTTGGAGGAACAGCTCGACGTTATGCCTCAATTGGAGATAAAATTGTGGTAACCGTAAAAGATGCTATGCCTAATGGTAACGTAAAAAAAGGACAAGTAACCAAAGGAGTTATAGTTCGCACTAAAAAAGAAGTAAAACGCCCTGACGGCTCATATATTCGTTTTGACGACAATGCAGTGGTATTGTTGAACGAAGCCGGAGAAATGAGAGGAACTCGTATATTCGGTCCGGTTGGACGTGAATTGCGCGACAAACAATACATGAAAATTGTTTCATTGGCACCGGAAGTATTATAATTTGTAACAGTTAACAGAAATGCAAAGTAAATATCACATAAAAAAAGGAGATACCGTACTGGTGTTGTCGGGTGATGATAAAGGACGAGAAGGAAAAGTTCTCAAAATGGAAACCAAAACCGACCGAGCAGTAGTAGAAGGTTTAAATTTGATTTCAAAACATACGAAACCAAATGCAAAAAATCCACAAGGTGGAATTATCAAACAAGAAGCTCCTATTCATGTTTCAAATCTTATGCTTATTAATCCTGCGACAGGAAAACCAACAAGAGTTGGCAAAAAGCTGAATGATAATGGAAAATTAGTGCGTTATTCAAAAAAGACAGGGGAGGAGATTAAATAATGGCTTACACACCTACACTGAAACAAGTTTATCTTGAAAAAGTTCAAGCTAACTTACAAAAAGAATTTGGTTATAAATCAAAAATGCAAGTTCCTCGTATCGAGAAAATTGTAATAAATATGGGTCTTGGAAAAGCAGTAGCCGACAAAAAAATTATTGAAACAGCAATTAATGAACTCACATTAATCGCCGGTCAAAAAGCCGTTGCTACGTATTCTAAAAAAGACATCTCGAATTTTAAATTGCGTAAAGGCGTTCCGGTAGGAGTTCGCGTAACATTGCGCCGCAATATGATGTACGAATTTTTGGAACGATTGATTTCGGCTGCATTACCACGTATTCGTGATTTCCAAGGTTTTAACACAAAATTGGACAAACGAGGTAACTATACGTTCGGTATTACGGAACAAATCATTTTCCCAGAGATTGAGATTGACAAAATCACAAGCATGATGGGTATGGATATTACCATAGTTACGACTGCAAACACTGATCAAGAAGGTTTTGCATTATTAAAAGAATTTGGTTTCCCATTTAAAAAATAAAAAGAGATATGGCAAAGGAATCAATGAAAGCGCGCGAAGTTAAGCGACAAAAATTAGTAGATAAATATGCAAAACGCCGTGCGGAACTAAAAGCGAAAGGTGATTATGAGGGGTTGCAAAAACTACCTAAAAACTCATCGCCAAACAGATTACACAATCGTTGTAATATTACAGGTCGTCCGAAAGGATATATGAGACAATTCGGAATCAGCCGTATTCAATTCAGAGAAATGGCATCGGCAGGATTAATTCCGGGAGTTAAAAAAGCAAGTTGGTAAAATAATATAGAAAAAGTAACATGACAGATCCAATAGCAGATTTTCTAACACGTATTAGAAATGCTCAAACAGCACGTCATAAAGTAGTAGAAATTCCTTCTTCAAACTTGAAAAAGGAAATGACAAAAGTACTACATGACAAAGGGTACATTTTAAGTTATAAATTTGAAAATGAAGGCCCCCAAGGAGTTATTAAAATAGCTCTTAAATATCATCCAATAACAAAAACTCCGGCTATAAAATCAATCCAACGAGTAAGTAAACCGGGTTTACGTAAGTATGTGTCAACCGAAGAATTGCCACGCGTACTTAATGGTTTAGGTATAGCAATTTTATCAACCAATAAAGGTGTGATTTCCGATAAAGAAGCGCGCACGCTCAATGTTGGTGGAGAGGTTTTATGTTACATTTATTAAAAAAGGAAAGTAATGTCACGTATTGGAAAATCACTTATAAATCTTCCCGATAAAGTTAGCGTAACCGTTGCCGATAACGTAGTTACGGTAAAAGGACCAAAAGGGGAATTGACACAAAAAATAGAAGAAGGTTTTGTTGTAAAACAAGAAGGAAACCAAGTAGAAATCGTACGACCATCGGAAGAGAAAGATGCCCGAGCAAAACACGGATTGTATCGTTCGCTTATCAAAAACATGGTGGAAGGAGTAAGCGTAGGCTACACTACTGTACAAGAATTTGTCGGAGTTGGTTATCGTGTTGCTGTTAACGGACAAAATGTTGAAATGGCACTTGGATTTTCACACGCAATAGTATTTCAATTACCAGCTGAAATTAAAGCAGAAGCGAAATCAGAGCGTGGTAGTAATCCAACTTTGACTATGACAAGTATCGACAAACAATTGTTGGGTCAAGTAGCGGCAAAAATTCGTTCATTCCGTAAACCAGAGCCTTACAAAGGAAAAGGTATTAAATTTAAAGATGAACAACTTCGTCGTAAAGCAGGTAAATCAGCAGGTAAAAAATAAAAAATAGTTGAGAAGATGGCTATCACAAAAATCGAAAGAAGAATAAGAATTAAAAAACGCATACGAAAAATCGTAGTAGGGACTGCAGAACGTCCGCGAATGAGCGTTTTTAGAAGTAATAAACAAATATCAGTGCAATTGATTGACGATAGTGCTCGTGCTACCTTACTTGCAGTGTCGTCGCTTGACAAAGAAATTGTTGCGGCTTGTGCCGGAAAAACAAAAATTGAACAAGCAACGATAGTGGGCGAAGCAGTTGCGAAAAAAGCAAGCGCAAAAGGCTTGACAAATGTGGTATTTGACCGCAACGGCTACCTATATCACGGTAGAGTAAAATCATTGGCAGAAGCCGCACGTAGTAATGGATTAAATTTTTAACCGAATATGGACAATATTAGAAAAGTTAGAACAACTGATTTAGAGTTAAAAGATAGATTAGTAGCAATCAACCGTGTTACGAAAGTAACTAAAGGTGGTAGAACATTCAGTTTTTCTGCAATTGTTGTGGTTGGCGACGAAAACGGTATCGTAGGATACGGTTTGGGTAAAGCCGGCGAAGTAACAGCTGCAATAGCGAAAGGCGTGGAAGATGCGAAAAAAAATCTTATCAAAGTGCCGCTTGTTAAAGGAACGGTTCCTCATCAACAAGAAACAAAATACAGTGGTGCAACAGTATTTATGAAACCTGCCTCACACGGTACGGGAGTAAAAGCAGGTGGTGCAATGCGTGCAGTGCTCGAAAGTGCCGGTATTACCGACGTATTGGCAAAATCAAAAGGTTCGTCAAACCCACACAATGTGGTGAAAGCAACATTTAAAGCTCTTTCTGAAATGCGCGATGCCAATATGGTGGCTCAACAAAGAAGAGTAGAATTATCAAAAGTATTTAACGGATAAAAATCACAATTATGTCGAAAGTACGTGTAACACTCAAAAAAAGTAAAATCGGAAGACCGAATAATCAAAAGTTAATACTTGAAGCCTTAGGATTGGGAAAAATCAATTCGTCCGTTGAAAAAGAATTAAATCCGTCAATTCAAGGTATGATAGATAAAGTTAAACATTTAGTTGTAACAGAAGAAATATAGTAAACAATGAACTTACAAACATTAAGACCAGCAGAAGGTTCTACAAAATCAAGCAAAAGAATAGGTCGCGGACCGGGTTCGGGTAAAGGCGGAACCAGTACACGTGGACACAAAGGTGCTAAATCACGCAGTGGTTATTCAAAGAAAATAGGTTTTGAAGGTGGTCAAATGCCATTGCAACGCCGAGTGCCGAAATTCGGATTTAAAAACGTAAACCGTGTGGAATATAAAGCTATTAATTTAAGCTCTATTCAAAGCATAGTTGATAGTAAAAAAATTACAGAGTTTGATAATATGGTATTCGTTGAAAACGGTTTGGCATCGAAAAACGATTTGATAAAAATTTTAGCAAAAGGAACCCTTACTGCGAAAGTAACAGTTAAAATTGATGCTTTTTCAAAAAAAGCACAAGAAATTATTGAGGCGCAAGGCGGCTCTATTGAACAACTGTAATGTACACATAGTAATATGAAGAAATTTATAGAAACCATCAGAAACATTTATAAAATTCAGGAACTTCGTTCTCGAATTTTATTTACGCTGGGTTTAATATTGGTTTATCGCTTGGGTTCGTTTGTTGTATTGCCGGGTGTTGACCCAAATAGTTTAGGGCAATTGGCAAGTCAAACAAGTTCTGGTTTGATGGGCTTGATTAATATGTTCTCAGGGGGTGCTTTTGCCAATGCTTCGGTGTTTGCGCTGGGTATTATGCCTTACATTTCGGCATCAATTGTGGTGCAGTTGTTTGGTATTGCTATTCCTTATTTTCAGCGTTTGCAAAAAGAGGGGGAAAGCGGAAGAAAGAAAATCACTCAAATCACACGTTTGCTTACGGTAGCAATTTGTGCTGCGCAAGCTCCCGGATACCTTACAAACTTGGGTACGCAGGTACCGGGATTGACAATGACCGGAATGTTTTGGGTTTCGTCAATAATCATATTAATAGCCGGAACCATGTTTGTGATGTGGTTGGGCGAGCGCATAACCGATAAAGGTTTGGGTAACGGTATTTCGCTTATCATTATGATAGGTATCATTGCTCGCTTTCCGGAAGCGTTGTTCCAAGAATTTGGTGTACGTATGGAAGGTGCCGGAGGATTGATAGTATTTTTACTTGAAATGCTTGTGTTGCTTGTTATCATTACATTGTCTATACTATTGGTGCAAGGAACACGCAGAATACCGGTGCAATATGCAAAACGAATTGTTGGTAATAAACAATATGGAGGCGTGCGTCAGTATTTGCCGTTGAAAGTAAATGCGGCGGGTGTAATGCCTATTATCTTTGCGCAAGCTCTTATGTTTATTCCAATTACTCTTGCAGGTTTTACTTCGCAAGATAGTATGTCGGGATTTGTGGCTGCTTTTGCAGACTTTACAGGATTTTGGTATAACTTGGTGTATGCAATTTTAATCATATTGTTTACCTATTTCTACACCGCAATTACAATGAATCCACAGCAAATTGCCGAAGAATTGAAACGTAACGGCGGTTTTATTCCAGGAATTAAACCGGGTAAAAAAACAGCGGAGTTTATAGATAATGTAATATCTCGCATTACGTTACCAGGTTCAATCTTTATAGCAATCGTGGCAATATTACCGGCATTAGCAACTTTGACGGGAGTAAGTAATCAATTTGCACAATTCTATGGCGGAACATCGTTGCTCATTATGGTTGGTGTAATTTTGGATACATTACAACAAATAGAGAGTCATCTGCTTAATCGTCATTACGACGGTTTGATGAAAACCGGACGTATCAAAGGACGTTCATCGGGTATGATGTCAAATGCAATTTAAAAAAACAACAAGAGATATATGGCAAAACAACAATCAATCGAACAGGACGGCACAATCGTAGAGGCATTGTCGAATGCAATGTTTCGAGTTCAATTGAACAATGGACATATCATAACAGCTCATATTTCGGGTAAAATGCGTCAGCATTTCATACGAATATTACCCGGCGATAAAGTGAAAGTTGAAATGTCGCTGTATGATTTAACAAAAGGAAGAATAACATTTCGATATAAATAAAACAAAGGATATGAAAGTTCGAGCATCAGTAAAAAAAAGAAGTAGCGAATGTAAAATAGTTCGCCGAAAAGGAAGAATTTACGTTATTAACAAAAAAAATCCGAAATTTAAACAAAGACAAGGATAATTTTTATAATTTTGCACACAATTTCAAAGTAAGTATTATGGCAAGAATATCTGGTATTGATTTACCAAAAAACAAGCGAGGAGAA
This sequence comes from Bacteroidales bacterium, assembly GCA_031262005.1. Classification (GTDB taxonomy): domain Bacteria; phylum Bacteroidota; class Bacteroidia; order Bacteroidales; family UBA1715; genus WQTX01. The sequence continues at coordinate 2,784 of JAISIO010000183.1, read as the reverse complement.
ATAGCACTGACCTATATATATGGTATAGGACGTTCGAGTGCTGTAAAAATTTTAGATAAAGCCGGTGTAGATAAAAATACGAAGGTAAAAGATTGGGATGACCAACAAACTACTTCTATCCGTAGCGTAATATCTGAAGATTTCAAAGTGGAAGGCGAATTGCGTTCGGAAGTTCAATTGAACATTAAACGATTGATGGACATTGGTTGTTACCGAGGAATACGCCACCGTATGGGATTGCCTGTGAGAGGTCAATCAACAAAAAATAATGCTCGCACAAGAAAAGGAAAGAAAAAAACAGTTGCTAACAAGAAAAAAGTAACTAAATAAAATTAATTTAGATTATTATGGCTAAAAAGACAAAGTCAGTAAAAAAAGTAGTAAAAGTTGACGCTGCGGGACAAGCACACATACACGCATCGTTCAACAATATTATTGTAACCCTTACCAATGGCGAAGGTCAAGTAATATCGTGGTCATCATCGGGTAAAAAAGGATTTAGAGGGTCGAAGAAAAACACTCCTTATGCGGCACAAATGGCAGCAACCGATTGTGCAAAAGAAGCTTTCGATTTAGGCTTACGCAGAGTAAAAGTGTTTGTAAAAGGACCGGGAGCCGGACGTGAGTCTGCAATTCGCACAATTCACAATGCAGGGATTGAAGTTACAGAAATAGTAGATGTAACCCCTATGCCGCACAATGGTTGTCGCCCCCCGAAAAGAAGAAGAGTTTAAAAATTATAATACTATTTGAATAATGGCAAGATATACAGGACCAACTTCAAAAATTGCACGTAAATTCGGAGAACCTATTTATGGACCCGATAGTGCTTTGCAAAAGAAAAATTATGCACCGGGACAACACGGACCTGCAAAACGTCGCGGTAAGAAATCGGTGTATGGTGTGCAATTGCAGGAAAAACAAAAAGCAAAATATATGTATGGCGTTTTGGAACGTCAATTTGAAAATTTATTCCACGAAGCAAATCGCCGTCCGGGTATTACCGGTGAAATTCTCATTCAATTGTTAGAGCAACGCCTTGATAACGTAGTATATCGTTTAGGAATTGCTTCAACACGTAATGCAGCTCGACAATTGGTTTCACACCGTCATATTACAGTGAATGGTAAGGTGGTAAATATACCATCATATACTGTAAAACCCGGCGATATTGTAGCTGTTCGTGAAAAATCACGTAGCTTGGAAATCGTGCAGTCTTCATTGAGCACTAATTCGGTGAGTAAATATTCTTGGTTGGAATTTGACAAAAACGAAATGCAAGGAAAATTTCTTAACATTCCGGAACGTACTGAGATACCAGAAACAATCAAAGAACAATTAATCGTAGAGCTTTACTCTAAATAATAATAAGTAAGATATTTGTCTATGGCAATATTAGCATTTCAAAAACCCGATAAAGTTATAATGCTTGAATCGGATAACAACGCAGGAACATTTGAATTTCGCCCATTAGAGCCGGGTTATGGAATTACAGTAGGTAATGCCATTCGTCGTGTGCTTCTTTCTTCTCTTGAAGGATATGCGGTTACAAATATCAAAATCGACGGCGTTGATCATGAGTTTACTACTATCAAAGGTATAGTAGAAGATGTAACCGAAATAATTTTAAATATCAAACAAATTCGTTTCAAACGAGTTTCATCTGAAAACGCACAATCGGAGAAAGTTTCGATTACTATTGCAGGAAAAGATAAATTCAAAGCAGGCGATTTGAATGCGTATTTAACAAATTTTCAAGTGTTGAATACAGATTTGGTAATTTGCAACATAAGTGCTCCGGTAAAATTAAAAATTGATTTTTGGATTGATAAAGGACGCGGATATGTGGCAGCTGAAGAAAACAAAATGTTGGATGCAGAGTTTGGCGTAATTCCGGTAGATTCTATTTTTACACCGATTAAAAATGTAAAATATACTATAGAAAACTATCGTGTGGAACAGAAAACCGACTTTGAGAAATTAATTTTGGAAATCAAAACCGATGGTTCAATTCACCCAAAAGACGCTTTAAAGGAAACCGCAAAAATCTTAATTCATCATTTTATGTTATTCTCTGATGAGAAAATTACAGTGGATAATGAAGATAAATTTGGTAACGAAGAGTTTGATGAAGAAGTGCTTCACATGCGTCAATTGTTGAAATCACGATTGGTTGATATGGATTTGTCGGTGCGTGCGTTGAATTGCTTGAAAGCTGCCGATGTTGAAACACTTGGTGAATTGGTATCATTCAACAAAAATGACCTGTTGAAATTCAGAAACTTTGGTAAAAAATCACTTACCGAATTAGATGAGTTGTTGGAAAACTTAAATCTTACTTTCGGTATGGATATAAGTAAATATAAATTAGATAAAGAATAATCATAGAGACGCAATGAGACACGGAAAAAAAATAAATCATTTAAGTAGAACGCATGAGCATAGAGCTGCAATGCTTTCTAACATGGCAACATCGTTGATTATGCACAAACGCATAAAAACAACCGTTGCAAAGGCAAAAGCTTTACAAAAATATGTTGACCCACTGATTACAAAATCAAAAGAAGATTCAACACATTCACGTCGTATAGTATTCAAATATTTACAAAACAAATTTGCGGTAACTGAATTGTTCCGCGAAGTGTCGGTAAAAATTTCAAACCGCCCCGGAGGATACACTCGTATCATTAAATTGGGTGCTCGTTTGGGTGATGCTGCCGAAATGTGCTACATTGAATTAGTTGATTTCAACGAAACATACGTGAAAGAAGGCAAAGCTCCTGC
>JAISIO010000110.1 GCA_031262005.1 Bacteroidales bacterium | reverse complement strand
TGCCATGAAAAGTTTTTGAATTTCAACGAAAACATAGGAATTTCGGCAACGAGCAACAGCGAAAATGCAATACTGAGAAATGCTAAAAGCAAGGGCGAAAAAAGGTCGGGATAAAACACCAACGAAGCAAAAAATAACGCACAAGCCGGCGTGGGTAAACCTATAAATGAGTGATGCTGGCGTTCGTCGATATTGAACTTTGCTAACCGCAATGCCGAAAATGGCACTATTATGAACGGAATAATAATCAATACATATTCCTGCCACACCAATGGCGTTGAAGCTGAATATTCCATAACCGTTACGCCAAACATGGTGTGCTGAATAACCGCCGAAAGCATAGCTGCCGGCGCAAAACCGAAAGTTATGAGATCGGCAAACGAATCTAATTCTTTACCAATAGGAGAAGTTACTTTAAGCAAACGCGCCGTAAATCCATCGAAAAAATCGAAAATTGCGCCGCAAAAAATTAAAATTGCCGCTACCGTGTACGATGCCACGCCCGAAATTACAATTATTACGGCAAATACTCCGCACATAAGATTGCAGAGTGTTATCAGGTTGGGTATATGTTTTTTCATGTTTTTAATATGTCTTGTATCTTGCGTCTCGTATCTTGTGTCTAATTCCAAGGGCAAAGATAGTAATTTATTTCTCTCGCCCGCAGATGACACCGATTTTACAGGGTAAAAGCATGAAATCAATGTAGTCGATTGATTATCAATTAATTGATATTGAATTTTTTGTACTAAAAATTACTATTTTTCACCTTTTTATCATTTGAATATCAGATATTTACGTAAATTTCATGCTTTTGCCCTGCCGATTTTACAGATAATCACTGATTTTTTTCTACCGTTTCCCAGCCTGCGCTTCCAATGGATTTTCGGGCCAACGGTGTTTTTTGTATCGTATGCGCAAATCTTTACGAACGTCAAAATAGGTTTTTGTCCAAAAACTGTGTAAATCGCTCGTAACCTGCACCAGTTTGAAACCGGGTGAAAGCAAATGCATTACTACTGCCACGCTGCCATTGTTCACCGTGGGCGTAGTGAGCATTCCGAAACACTCCTGCAACCGTACCGAAAGTTCTGGTGGTGAGCCATTTGCAAAATAATTGAGCGTGATTCTTGAACCGCTCGGCACTTCTATTTTTTCGGGAGCAAGCATTTCCAGCAAATTTTGCTGCTCTGCTGATAACGAAAAGAACAAAATATCATAAAGCGGTAATTTTTGCAAATCATCGGTTGTTTTTACATTGTTCAAATATGGGCGCAACCACTCGTTGGCTGTAGCACAGAGATTTTCGGTACTCATATCAGTCCATTGCTGATGAGTATTCCACACTGCAAGCGACTGAATGCGATTTTGCAACTGGATAGTTCTCTCGTCCCAATTCAAAATAAATTGCCCTTCTTTGTGCACAGCGGCAATAATTGTGTCTATAATTTTCTCACCGTCAATATTGTGTAACGGAGTTGCTTGCAACACAATTGAACCTATGCGTAATTCGGTTTGCGCCACAATACCTCCTTTTTTGCGGTTCCATGTAATAACGTCTTTTCGGGTAAGCAAATCTTTTAAATCGAGTGGGTCGAGCGGAGCTGCTAAAAATATTTTCCCGTTGTGCTCACGTTCGCTTACAGCCGCCACTGCAATCCACGAATGATTGGCAAGTTCATCGGTATGTGCCATTGAGGCAATGCTGCCGTTTGCCAACAAAAATTGTGCATTGTTTCCGGCTTTTGCACTTGCAATTCGTTCGGGATAGGCATACGCCAACAATAGCCCCACATCATATTCATCAACACTATCGTTGTTTTCCGTTTCTTTGAAAATAGCACGATATTGTTCGGCAATTTTCGCAATGCGAGCAAATTGTTTACTGCCTTTTTGATGCAATCGAAATTTTCGCAAGACATTGATACGCAGCGCAATATTCGTTTCCTGTGTTTCATTTACCAATGGGTCTCGCTCCGAAAGAATTGCCGCAATATCACAGGCAATGTGAGTGCAATTTTTTGCACGAGCTTTGAGTATCATGTGCGCTAAACGAGGATGTGCCGGAAATTGTTGCAATTCCTTTCCGTGCAACGTTATAGCGTTATTTTCTATTGCACCAAGATTTTCGAGTGTGTGCAGAGCTTGATAATACTGCGTTTTCGGTGGCGGTGTAATCCACAGCAATTGCGTGTAGTCAAGCGTTCCCCACTGCGCAAGTTCAAGCACAAGAGTGCACAAATCGGCTTGTTCAATTTCGGGCGAACGGTGCGCTTGCAACTGATGTTGCGTACCCAACGACCACAAGCGAAAGCACACGCCTGCTGCTGTTCGTCCGGCTCGTCCGGCACGTTGGTCGGCAGCATCAACCGAAATTTTGCGCAGTTCTAATTGAGTAAGTCCGCTCACAGGATTGAATTTTGCAACACGCTCCAAACCGCTGTCAATCACTATTCGTATGCCTTCTATAGTAATCGACGTTTCGGCTATATTGGTAGCAAGCACAATTTTGCGTTTTCCGCTCGTGTTTTTGCGCAACGCGGTTTGTTGCTTGGCAAAGGGTAATTGTCCATACAAGGCATATATAGAGCAGGTGTCCTGCAAAGATTTCAACATTTCCTCGCAAGTGCGAATTTCGCCTTCGCCAGGAAGAAATACGAGAATATCGCCTTCATGCGTTTGAATTACCTTCCGCACAGTGTTGGCTGTATGTTGAGCAATGGAAAAGCTGTCGCAATCGGCAGAATACGAAATTTCGATAGGAAATTGCCGTCCGATGCTCTCAATGCAGGGTGCGTGTAATTTTTCTTTCAATTCAAGCGCATTGAGTGTTGCCGACATTATCACAAGGCGCAATTCTGGTCGCAAAGTCGTTTGTAAATTACGACTCAAAGCCAGCCCAAGTTCCGAATGAAGATTGCGCTCGTGAAATTCATCGAACATGATGCAGGCAATGCCTTCGAGTATGGTGTCGGCTTGCAACATACGAGTAAGAATACCTTCGGTAACAACTTCTATACGAGTGCGTTCCGAAATTTTTGTCTCAAACCGTATGCGGTAGCCCACAGTTTCGCCCACCTGCTCGCCAAGCAAATCAGCCATACGTTCGGCAACAGCTCGCGCAGCTATTCGGCGCGGTTCGAGTAGTATTATTTTTTTGCCTTCAAGCCACGCTTCGTTGAGCAAGCACAAGGGAACAAGCGTACTTTTGCCCGCTCCGGGTGCCGCTTGTATTATGCAGGTGCTTTCTTGCGAAAGTTGCTGTAAAATTGATGGAATCACCTCACAAATAGGAAGTTGAGCGGAAGAATAATCGAAGAACATGAAATTAGTGAGTAGAGTTTAGAGTGTAGTGATTAGAAGAGGTGGTCATGAAAAAGACTCATCAAATATCAAGCTTCACTCTATTTTGTCTGCACAATTGCAGATAGTTCCTCAAAAGGAATAAATAGCTCGAAATTACCGCAAGCATAGGAAGCTATTTCATACGAATTGAAAAAATAGGTAATTCCTTTTTCGTTAATAAAAAAGTTTCCGTTGGGACGCACTCTATCAATGTAAAGCTCTTTAAAACAGTCCTCAGTTTCTAATTTTTTCAAGAATATCTGTGTAAGTGTTTTTTCATAATCTCCTTTGAAAATATCGCTTTCGGTGAGACGTTTACCCGTTTTTACATCGAATTCATAATAATACACCGAAGTATAACCATGTGCGCCGCCTGAATAATCATAGCCGTTAATTGCATAACTTACATAATTCGCATTGGCGAATAGGACTTTACCTGTTCGTGTTTTTTGATAAGGCAGCGGCATTTCCGATTCAGTGGGCAAACTATCAATTTCAAAAAAAAGATGAACTAACGCACTGCTATCACGTATAACACTATCAACGGGTGTTTCGTAAATTGCCGACAAAATTTGTGTGCGAATAGAGACTAACGCAGTATCGGCATCACAATAAATAGCGGGGATTTCAAAGTTCAATTCAATACCAATGGTGCTTTTTAAGCTGTCGTATTCAAATGTACCATACCGAATTTCTTGTTTTTCCAATTGCAATTGTTCTTGTGCAAATGCACTGTATACGCCAAAAATCAATAAAAAAACAGGCGTTACAATTCGTTTTGTAGCTGCGCTGAGCTTATAGTTTGTAGTTCGTTTCATTATGTTTATTTTTGTTCAAAAGTATAAAAAATCATATTTATTCAAATAAGTTTTTCGCAAATTATTGCATTATAAAAAAAATATAGTACTTTTGTGGAACTGTTACGCTTTATTATTCCTTTAATGAATGGGTGCGGACAAGAGAACTCCACTTCTCTTTCCGCCTTATTTTTTTAAAGCCTGCGTTATAGGATTAATAATACGAACATGATTAACAAAATCACGTATTAAGTTTTTTGTCTTGTGTTTACAATTCTAAAATCTCATATCTCCTATCTCTCGTCTTTATTAGCATTGTTCATTGTTCATTGTTCATTGTTCGTTAGCGTAAGCCACGCTCAAACCTCTGCATACAGCATACAAATTGTTCCCATTCGCGGAGCGGTATATTCGAGTTTACTTGCTACCGAAAGCAACAATGTGGTGATAGGTTCTCACCGAAAGCGTATTTATTTTTTCAACGAAGTGGGCGAAAAGCTACAAGAATTTCGCACAAAAATGTGGGTGCATGCCACACCGTCAATCGTGAACGATAGCTTAGTTGCTCTTGGTTCTTACGATGGTCGTATTTATTTTTTCAACGAACAAGGTATGTTACAACGTACTATTAAACCGGGCGGACGAATGTTTACCAATCTTGCACAAGTTGATTCGTCAACGGTAGTGTTTGGCACCGAACGACGGAAAATAGTGTTTTACAACTTGCACAACGACTCACTATACATTCAAAAAACCAAAGGAATTACACACGGAAGTCCTGTGGTGCTTTCCAATCAATTTTCGTGCATTGGCAGCAACGACAATCAATTATATATTTTCGACCGCAATAAAAAACTCATAACTCGTTACAAAACAGACAAATGGATTATGCATTCAAAACCATTGGAACTCGACAGCAATTCGCTTGTGTTAGCTTCGTATGACAAAAACATTTATAACATTGATTTGCAAGGGCGTACAAAATGGAAAATTGCAACACAGGGAAGAATCCACGCTTCGCCCCGAAAAATTGATAACGAAAAATTTGTAATAGGCTCCTTCGACAAATACATATACATTATAAATAATGCAGGGAAATTACTTCGGGCAATACCTACGAAAAAACGCATTGTGTCATCGGCAGTAATTACGCCCGACAAAAAAATTATTGTTGGTTCTTACGACAAACATCTCTACATATTGAACGAGAATGGCGATATAGAGCAAAAAATTCCAGTAGGCGGAAAGATTTTTTCAACTCCTACCCTGCTCTCCAACGGCACTATTGTGTGCGCCACCACTAATGGGAAAGTGGTTTTTTTAAGAAAAAAACACAATTAAAAACGAGAAATTAGGCAAAATATCTCGTCTCTCGTTTACTCGTCCCTCGTCTACTTGTTACTCTTATTAGACATATTCACCAAATACACACCGGCAAACACTAACAGCATAGAAACAATTTTGTGCCACGATAGTTGATCGCCATGCATATCAATGCTCAGTAATGTGGCAACTACCGGTTGA
>JAISIO010000109.1 GCA_031262005.1 Bacteroidales bacterium | reverse complement strand
GCATTGCGCAGCCCGTAACCCGCTTCGGGCGTGCCGTCGTCGTAGGCGTAATAGTTTGCAAGTGTGAGTTTTACTCTGCTTGTATCGTTCCAGCGATATTGGTCAAAGAGCGGATTGTTATTGTCGGTAAAAAAGTACTGAAATTCAAAATCAATGCTATCGACGGTGGCACTTTCGTCGGTCAGGTAATCAAAAAATTCCACATCGTGGTCGGTAAGAATATCGCGTTCCGATACTATTTGATATGGGTTCAAATCGGTTTCAAACGACGGAAACGAAACACTGTTGTTGTTGTGTGAATTGTGCACCGCAAAATGGAATTTAATTTTTCGAGAAATGGCGTCGAAATTCCTAAATGAAGATTCCGCAGTCATGCGAAAATCATCTTCAGTTAATTGTGAAAAATGCGCTTTCGGCAATGCTGTGTAGCGGTTGAACAGAGGTGTAATAGGTGTTGAAAATGCTACATCGGCTATATTCGGTTTATTTTTCTCTCGATTGGCATCAATCCATACCATATCTATGTGCCAAAAATCTTCGTTGCGTGCATGACTTACATCGTTACTCAAACTTGCATAATTTTTGAACCGAAATCGGAAGCCTTTTTGCAGGTATTTGGCTGCATTGAGGGGAATCTGATGAAAAGTAAATTCTTCGTTTTGTTGTCCGCCGCCACCTATGTTCCACAAAGTATGCCAAGTATCGTTGGGTTGAGCAGGAGTTTCTATCACCGAAAAGCTCCATTCGGGGTTGCCGTCGGGAAGGCGAGCGTATGAAATTTCTGCGGAAACTGTACTCTCTAAAAATGCGCTATCTACTACAGTACGGGTAGACGAAAGTAGATAATATCTGTTTGATGTAAAATCGCTTATCCCAAAATCGCCTGCAGATACAATTGCGTGAGAATACGGAGCAATCGCTGCAATGGCGGGTATGTGCCATTGTGTCATTTCTTGCTCCGGAATGCCTTCCAACGTGTCGGCAATTAAATAATATCCGGCAAGTGAAACTACAGTATCGGTGGCGTTAAAAACTTCAATCCATTGGTGGGTAATTTCATTGATAAATACACCTTGACGGGCAAATGGTGTGTAGTATTCCAATACCAATGAATCCTGCGCTTCGGGGCTATCGGCATTGCCTCCCGCTTGACAGTAGAAACTGAGTACAATACTATCGTTGATGCTATACGGTATCCATATACGGGAATTGTCGAGAGACTCGGGAATGAGATTTTTATTCTCGTCATACACAGATAGTTGTGATGGTGCAAAGCCGGTAGCGGTTTTTGTGTAAATGGTGTCGCCGGCATAGTACGGGATGCCTTGTACCATGTCTACAAAATCGTGCAACGAATGTTCGTATAAGTAGTACGTGCCCTTTTCCAAAAGCTCGAATGTTGTACCTGTTTTTATGTACAATTTATCGCTGGCAAACATTTTACGATAATCGAATAAATTAATAGGCTGTGAAGTAGCATAGTCGGCTGTAAACACATTCGACGATGCTTGCGGGTACAAATTCCCGGTACGATCTAAGGCATCGAGTGTTAAAACCCCGATAGTGGGCGGATTGTAGGCAAAACTTGTGTTTACAAAAGCAAAATCGTCTGCCCATAATTGTGTGGTGGGTGTAGTTTGCGGATATGCAAAATCATCGAAAAACGGTAATGTCAAAAGTCGTGTCGGAGAAAAATCCAACGTTGATTTTAGTAACAATTTTTTTGGCGTTTGCGGCAGATATTCAATATGTTCATACTGCGCTTGGGCAACTGCGGAACACACAATAAAAAGTATGCAGACTATATATTTTGGCATATTCTATATGTATCTGTTGGTCTTACGTCTAAGAGTCTCGTATATCGTATCTAATAACCCTATTCCTTCATTAAATATATGGTAATAGTGCTCGAAGAACTCAAACTGTCGGCATCGGGCGATTGTTTCCACACAATTGCGTTGAGCGAATCCTCAGAAATCTTATACGTATAACGGCTATCAAATATTGCCTCGACACTGGCGCCAAGACCAGAAATTTTGAGAGAAGCATCGCGGTAACTTGTGCCAATAAGATTCGGTACTATATAATCTTGCCCAAGTGAACCGTTTCCTTGTTCCACCACTAAATCTATTTTACTACGTTTGGGAATTTTTGTGCCGGCAAGTACCGATTTGTTCTTGAATTTTGCTTCTTTCACAAAATCCTTTGCTATTCCGGGAACGTAATCAATAGTGCCTACCATAAGTCCTGCTGATTCTATATTAATTTGAGCCTGACGGAGCGACATATCCACAAGTTTTGGCAATTGTACCATAAGTGGCGAAGCCGAATTGACGGTGGCATAAATGGTGCGCCCTTCTTTTACAAATCCTCCGGCAGATGGTTTTGTTGCCACAATTACATTGCCTTTTTTAGTTTCGTCGAACACCGTGTCGAATGCTATAAGAGTAATCCCTTTTTGCTTAGCAAGTTCCTGAGCTTTTTCCATACTGAGATTGGAGAAATCGGGAACTTCTATGCTCTCTCCGTGATTGGTGTACGATGATAACCAACCTTTAAATATAAAAACAGCTACAATGCAGATAAGAAGTAATGCGGCAATATTGATAAGAATGATTTTAATTTTTGAATGTTGTGCCATAGTTGTACAGAGTGCTAAGTTACATACCATGACAAAAGTACATAAAATAATGATTAGTGATTAGTGATTAGTGATTAATTTAGGAAAACCACACGAAATTTACAGAGACATTTACTTCTTAAATTATTGATAAATATTGCGAATAGCTCGACAGGGCTGAATATTAATAACCGTATGCAAGTGTAACACAGCTTACGGAGAGACTGCCTACTCCCCACATCTCACCCCCGAAGTGGGTTGAACAGCATTGATTGTTTAATTTTTGTGCGGTTGCCCTGTTGATTAATTTATAAATCCGCCGCCCACTACGAGGCTTCCGTTAAAAAACACTGCCGTTTGTCCGGGAGCAATAGCTTCGAGAGGGGTGTGCAGGTGTACAAGTAAATTTTTTTCATCAAGTATTTCAATTCGGCATAGGTTTGCTTGATTGCGGTAGCGAATTTTTACAATTAATTCCTGTTCGCAATCGCTTAAATCCTGAAAGTAATAATTCCGCACCGAAAATGATGTCCGGTATAAATCTTTATATTCACTCAGTGTTACGGTATTGTGCGTAGCCTGTATGGAGTGCACAAACAAACGTTTGTTGGCATTATAACCTAAATTTTTACGTTGTCCCACCGTGTACCACGCATAGCCTTCGTTTGGCGCAAGCACCGTGCCGTCGAGCGAAATATGATTGCCTTTTGCAATAGACGTGCCGCGTTTTGCCAATTCTTTATCAAGAAATGGGCGATAGTTGCGATTGTTCAAAAAACAAATTCCGAGGCTGTCCTTGCGAGTGGCAACGGAATGAAACCCGTGATGTTCGGCATAGCGGCGTACATCGTGTTTCAACATGCCGCCGAGTGGGAATACGGTTTTTTGTAAAATCTCCTGCGAAAGTCCCCATAGAAAGAATGATTGGTCTTTGTCCGGATCGGCAGCTTGGGCTATGTAGAGACGGTTGTTGAGTTTCTTTAAGCGCACATAATGACCGCTTGCTATGTAATCACACTGTAATTCTTGAGCTTTTTGGAATAGTATGTGCCACTTTACCTGCGGGTTACACACGGCGCACGGAAAAGGCGTGCGTCCGGCATAGAGTTCGTCAACAAAGTACGTTACTACGGTGCTGTAAAATTCTTCGTCGGCAGCAATTTCCACGTGTTGTATACCAAGCGAAGCGCATAGGTCGGCAACATTTTTTTGAGCTTCACGCTGTTGCTGCATTACTTCGGGGCTTGCCCAATCGGCATGAAAAAACGAAATGTGCACACCAATAACCTCATACCCTTGTTCTTGCAAAAGCATGGCGCACACCGAACTGTCGGTGCCACCGCTCATGGCTAAAAGAATTTTTTTCATGCTAT
>JAISIO010000047.1 GCA_031262005.1 Bacteroidales bacterium | reverse complement strand
ATTCTTACTTTTTCCGAAAAAAAGTACTTACTTTGGGTAAATTTTTCGCAGAGTTTTAACGCACTTCGGCTTTTGTGAAAAATTTAAAAGAAAAAAACTAATTTTTAGAGGTGCCCTATCGAATATTCTACCTAATATCTATTTGAATAACAACAAATATCCAACTGTATGAAAAAAATCATCGCCCTCACACTCTTCCCTTTTTTGAGCTTTTCAGCCATATCGCAAAACACCGATACATGGAATTTAGAACGCTGTATTAACTACGCTTTTGCTCACAATATTTCAATAGCCACAAGCGAATTGCAAAAAGAAACGAACGAAAACAATCTATCGCAAGCACAGTGGAGTCGTCTGCCGAATTTAAGTGCAAGTGCATCACAATCATTTGACAATGAAGGTGCAAGTACATTGAATGCAGGTTTAAGTTCAAGTGTTACGCTTTTTGCCGGCGGACAAACTAACAAACTCATAAAACAAAATAAAGCTACCGTTGCACAACACAGTTTACAAATAGAAGAAGCCAAAAATTCCGTACAACTTTCTATTTTACAATCCTTTATACAATGCCTATACAACAAAGAAGCTATTGACGTAGCCAAAAGCAATGCAGAACGCACAGCACAATTACACAAACAAGCACAGGTAAAATTTGAAGTCGGTGCACTCTCTAAAAAAGAGCTTGCTGAAATTCAAGCGCAATATGCGCAAAGTCAATATTCGGTATTGACTGCTGAAAATAATTACGCCAATCAAGTACTTGCTCTCAAACAATTGCTCGAACTACCGCCGCAAACTGCCTTTGAAATAGAAATTCCGACAATTGTAACCGACAATATAGTAATTCCCGACCTAATGGAAACGTATAATACAGCCCTGCAAACCTTGCCCGAAATGAAATCATACGCCTACCAAAACCGCATAGACAGTTTGAGCGTAAGTATTGCAAAAAGTGCATATTTCCCCACATTGAGCGCATCGGCAGGAATAAACACCAACACCTACGTATTTGATAAACCCGATGGAGAATCTGACGTGTTCCGCGACCGATACAATATTGGTTTAAGCCTATCATACCCTATTTTCACGCGCTTTCAACGCAAAACACAGGTTGATAATGCCAAAATCAACCAAAAATACACCGAACTCGCCTACGAAAGCGATAAAAAAGCAATTTACAAAAGCATAGAAACCGCACACTTAAATGCCACCACTGCACAACAAAACGAAATTGTGCTTACGCAAATGCTCGAAGCAGCCCGCACAAGTTACGAATTGAGCTACGAACAATTTCTACTCGGCGGCATTAGCTCCATTGACCTGAGCACTACACAAACAGCTTTTATCAATGCGCAACTTTCACTCATGCAAGCTAAATATTACACGGTGCTTTATTCGCAATTGTTAGCGTTTTATGGAGGAGAAAAAATCAAACTATAGAACACAAAACTATGGCATCAAAAAATAACATAATACAAGAAGGCGAAAGTAGAGAAATTATACTGTACCGCAACGGAGCCGACAACGCCCCCAAAGTGGAAGTGCTTTTGCAACACGAAAATCTGTGGCTTACGCAAAAAGCGTTGGCTACACTGTTCGATGTAGAACGTTCTGTGATTACAAAGCATATTAAAAATGTTTTCTCAATAGGCGAATTGCAAGAAATTTCAGTATGTGCAAAAATTGCACATACTGCCACTGACGGGAAAAATTATACAACAAAATTTTACAATCTCGAATTAGTTATTGCTGTTGGCTACCGAGTTAATTCCGAACGAGCGATTATGTTTCGAAACTGGGCAACGAACATTCTTAAAGAATATATTCAGAAAGGTTCGGTGCTCGATGTCGAACGATTGAAAACACCTGAATACGTTTTTGGGCAAGATTACTTCGACGAAACGCTTGAACGCATTCGCGACATTCGCAGTAGCGAACGCCGTTTTTATCAAAAAATCACCGATATTTATGCCGAATGTAGTGCCGATTACGATGTAAACAGCGAAGTAACTCGCACATTTTTTGCCACCGTGCAGAATAAACTTCATTGGGCAATTACGCAAGAAACTGCCGCCGAAATTGTGTACAGTAGAGCCAATCATACCAAACAAAATATGGGACTAACGTCGTGGAAAAATGCGTCCAAAGGTAGGATTAGAAAAAGCGATGTGAGCATTGCAAAAAATTACCTACAACCCGAAGAAATGGAGGCGTTAAACCACATTGTGTCCATGTATTTAGATTATGCCGAAGACCAAGCAAAACGCCGTCAAGTAATGTATATGACCGACTGGATAAAAAAACTCGACGCTTTTTTACAGTTCAACGAACGTGAAATTTTGCAAAACACAGGCACAGTTACCCACGAAATTGCAAAAGCATTTGCCGAAAGTGAGTTTGAAAAATATCGTGTAATTCAAGATAGAAGTTATCAATCGGATTTTGACAAACTGCTGGCTTTGATATAAAAACAAGCATACTATAAACAACCGAATATCAACTAATATACAAATAACAATGAAAAAAAAACTCATCATTATGGGAGTCATCATCGCGGTAGCTGCAATTAGCTCCTACATTTACTTTAAATCGAGTAACAAATCCACAATGGAACTTGTAACCCAAGCGGCTACAATTGGTAACATAGAATCGGTGGTAACGGCTACCGGCACCATTCAACCAATTACTGAGGTGTTGGTAGGCACACAGGTTTCGGGCATTGTTCAGAAAATTTACGTAGACTTTAACAGCGTGGTAAAAAAAGGCGATACTATTGCCGAATTAGACAAATCGACCCTCAAAACCGCATTGAGCGTATCGCGCGCCAATTACCAAACGGCACAAAACAATGTGCAGTACAACAAAACAATTTACGATCGTCAAAAAACATTGTTTGCAAAACAATTGATAAGCCAAGCCGATTTTGATGCGGCAGAACACACATATAAAACTTCGATGAATAATCTCACGCAATCGAAATCGGATTTGGAACGTGCCGAAACCAATTTGGGCTATGCCACAATTATTTCGCCCATTGACGGTGTGGTACTTTCGCGTGCCGTAGACGAAGGGCAAACCGTGGCGGCGAGCATGAACACACCCACACTGTTTACCATTGCACAAGATTTGAAAGAGATTCAAGTGGAGGCAAACGTGGACGAAGCCGATATTGGAAAAATAAAAATGGGGCAAAAAGTAACATTCACCGTTGATGCTTATCAAAATGCCACGTTTGAGGGCGAGGTAAAACAAATTCGACTAAACCCTATTGTAAC
>JAISIO010000077.1 GCA_031262005.1 Bacteroidales bacterium | reverse complement strand
TTTATCACACCGTTTGATAGAGAAGATATCCACAATTTATCGAACAGTTTGGACGATGTAACCGATTTTTTGAATTCATGTGCAAAGAAAATCGTTATTTACCGCCAACAACAATTACCCGAGCGTGCTCATACAATGGCACTGATGATTGAAAGTGCATCAAAAATGATTGTTGAAGCAGTGCACGGACTTGCAAATATGAAAAAGAATAGCAAGAACATACGTCAAATTTGTGCCGATTTGCACGATATAGAAAATGAAGTTGATGATATTTACGAGGATTTTTTGAGTGATTTATTTGCCAACGAACAAGATGTGAAAGAAATCATAAAACTCAAAAGCATTATGCGAGAACTTGAACGCTCGGCTAATGCAATTGAAAACGTTGGAAAAATTATCAAAACAATCATCATAAAGTATGCGTAAGTTATGACATTATTACTTGTTATTATCATTTTAGCACTTATCTTTGATTTTATCAATGGTTTCCACGATGCGGCTAATTCCATAGCAACCATTGTTACCACTAAGGTGCTCACGCCGTTTCAAGCAGTAGTGTGGGCTGCATTTTTTAATTTTGTTGCATTTTTTATTGCAAAACATATTATTGGCGATTTTGGGATTGCCAATACGGTTGCCAAAACAGTTATTACAGAATATATTACTTTGCCGGTAATACTTTCGGGTATTATTGCAGCAATTATTTGGAATTTGCTCACATGGTGGTTGGGCATACCATCGTCGTCATCGCATACGCTGATAGGCGGATTTGCCGGAGCTGCAATTATGGCGGGATTTTTTGTCCCCGGCTTATCAAATGGGTTTCAAACTATTCATGTGGCGATAATTCTAAAAATCGCAGCATTCATTGTATTAGCTCCGCTTATTGGTATGATAATGGCTCTGATTCTTTCCACATTGCTTCATCACATTTGCCGAAAAGCAAATCCTCATAAAGCTGATTCATGGTTCAAACGATTACAATTAGTTTCTTCGGCATTGTTTAGTGTTGGTCATGGTTTGAACGACTCTCAAAAAGTAATGGGGATTATAGGTGCTGCGGTAATTGCTGCCGGAGCTGCCGGATATTTCGATGGTGAATTGCCGGAATGGTTAGTATGGACAGGGTTGGAACGTATCAACAATTTGAATGATATGCCTTCGTGGATTCCGCTTACGTGTTTCACGGTGATTGCACTTGGTACAATGAGCGGTGGTTGGAAAATTGTAAAAACAATGGGATCACGCATTACGAGGGTTACGCCTGTTGAAGGAGTGGTAGCCGAAACTGCA
Organism: Bacteroidales bacterium; assembly: GCA_031262005.1. Classification (GTDB taxonomy): domain Bacteria; phylum Bacteroidota; class Bacteroidia; order Bacteroidales; family UBA1715; genus WQTX01. The sequence goes on along the minus strand of JAISIO010000077.1, from coordinate 3,916 downwards.
GGTGCATTGACATTATTTTTAACCGAAATTTTAAAAATACCGGTAAGTACTACTCATACCATTACTGGAGCGATTATAGGAGTGGGGGCTACCAAACGGCTTTCTGCCGTGCGCTGGGGAATTACCAAAAATTTATTGATAGCGTGGATTTTAACTATTCCTGTGAGTGCTGTGCTTGCTGCGGGTATATTTTTGTTGGTGAAAGCGATTATGTAAATTGTGTAGTGTATTATTTTATATGGAAATCCCCTTGATAAAGATATTTTGTCAAGGGGATTTTTGTATCAATTCAAAGTCTATTAAGCCTATTAATTTTTACTTTCCCGTTTTCTATCATGCTCACTCAATAAAATTTTACGAAGACGTAGTGATTTTGGAGTAACTTCCAAATATTCATCTTTACGTATATACTCCATGTTCTCTTCGAGCGACATGATAATTGCCGGTGCAATATTTGTTTTTTCGTCCGAACCCGAAGCTCGCATATTGGTGAGTTTCTTGCTTTTACATACATTTATAAGTAAATCATTTTCACGAATATGCTCGCCTATTACTTGTCCGGCATATACTTCATCGCCCGGATTAATAAAGAATCGTCCTCTATCCTGTAAATTGTTAATAGCGTAAGCAAACGAAGCACCGGTTTCCATTGCAATTAAAGCCCCGTTATTTTTAGTCGGCATATCGCCTTTCCACGGTTCAAATCCTACAAAACGGTGCGACATAACGGCTTGTCCTTCCGTGGCTGTCAAAATAGAATTGGTTAGTCCAATTAGTCCGCGTGACGGAATTGAAAATTCCATGTGCACACGGTCGTTTTTTGTAACCATATTGAGCAACTCGCCTTTGCGTTGGGTTAATTGTTCTATTACCTTTCCTGCAAAATCTTCAGGAACATGCACGGTTACACTTTCCATTGGTTCGTGTTTTTTTCCGTCAATTTCTTTGATAATTACTCGAGGTTGTCCAATTTGCAATTCGTAGCCTTCTCGACGCATAGTTTCTATCAATACCGAAAGGTGCATAATTCCCCGCCCGTACACAATGTGCGCATCGGCACTATCGGTATCTTCAATACGTAAAGCAAGATTTTTTTCCAACTCTTTGTACAATCGTTCTCGCAGATGGCGTGATGTTACAAATTTTCCTTCACGACCGAAAAACGGCGAATTGTTATTGGTGAAAATCATAGACATTGTAGGCTCATCAATTGTAATGGCAGGCAGGGCTTCCGGATTTTCAAAATCGGCAATTGTATCGCCAATATCAAAGTTTTCCAGCCCCATAACTGCTACAATTTCACCCGAAGCTACTTCGGTTTTTATTTTTTCTTTACCAAGTCCTTCAAACGTATACAGTTCTTTGATTTTTGATTTTGTAATTGTGCCGTCGCGTTTCACAAGTGACACATTTTGTCCGGCAATCAATGTACCTCGAGTAATTCGCCCTACGGCAATTCGCCCTACATATGATGAATAATCAAGTGAAGTAATTCTCATTTGGCTGGTGCCCTTTTGTTGCACCGGAGCAGGAATTGTATCGATAATTACATCTAACAAATACGCAAAATCGCTCGTTGGTTTTCTCCAATCAGGACCCATCCAACCTTGTTTTGACGAACCATATACGGTTTGAAAATCCAGTTGTTCTTCCGATGCATCTAAATTGCACATTAAATCGAACACTGCATCGTTTGCAGCTTCGGGGTCGCAATTAGGTTTGTCTACTTTATTGACAACCACAATAGGTTTTAGGTTCAATTCAATTGCTTTTTCAAGCACAAAACGAGTTTGTGGCATGGGTCCTTCAAAAGCATCAACCAAAAGAATTACACCGTCAGCCATATTAAGTACTCGTTCCACTTCACCACCAAAATCAGAGTGACCGGGAGTATCTATAATATTAATTTTTACACCTTTATAACGTACCGAAACGTTTTTAGACAGAATGGTAATTCCTCGTTCACGTTCAAGGTCGTTGTTATCAAGAATTAAATCACCGGCATCTTCGTTATCTCTAAAAGTTTTTACTTGGTGTAAAATTCTATCAACTAAGGTTGTTTTTCCATGGTCAACGTGTGCTATGATTGCAATGTTTCTTAGATTTTGCATATTTTTTTGTTTTTTTAACAGCGTTCTTTTTCTTGTACATAATGAACAAAAAAACCTCTGAACCAACATTCAGAGGCTTTTATTATTATAAAAAATCCATTAACTATGCTAACGCATTTACACGTTTAGCAAGTTGTGATTTTAAGTTCGCAGCTTTGTTTTTATGAATAATATTGTTTTTCGCTAATTTATCAAGCATAGAAATCACTACCGGTAATTGTTCCACAGCAACTGCTTTATCGGTAACTCCATTTAATTTTCGCATTGCATTACGAGTTGTTCTTGCATAATACTTATTGTGCACTCGTTTGGTTTCCGCTTGACGAATTCTTTTAACTGATGATTTATGATTTGCCATAATTTCTAATTATATTTTTTAGTAGCCCGTAGGGGAATCGAACCCCTCTTGCCAGAATGAAAATCTGAAGTCCTAACCGATAGACGAACGAGCCATATTTATTGCTGTTTGCGGGTGCAAATTTATTGCTGTTTGCGGGTGCAAATGTAGAACTATTTTTTATTTCTGCAATAGCTGTGCTTGAAAAAAATGTGTTTTTTTTTATATTTTTTCTTTTTTTTATATAAAAATAATTGAAAATAAGGTACTTGTGCCTGTTGTAGTTTTTTTCTAAAAGGAAAAAGAATATCGTCTCTGTGATGATATATCCGTTTTTATTGTTGCTGTGTTAGAAAACGTATAAACAATTATGTGCAATAGAGTCTTGATTATATGCCAATATTCGTTGTAATCCTTGAGCGATTAAGGCGGTTGATGTGTGCTTTCGTATATTCGCATCAAATATCTGTATAGTTTTTTCTAAGAAATCGGCATTGCCTCCGGTAAAAAAAACAGAAATTGAAGGGAATTTTTCGGCATATATTTGTATATATGTTTGAATTTCATATAAAACGCCTTGGATTACACCGTTTTGTATGGCTTCTTCGGTAGTTTTTCCGATGAGAGAAATTTTTTCGGTTAGATTCAACTTGGGCAATTTTCCGGTATAGTCGTGCAAAGCCCTGAACCGGGCTTCTATGCCAGGCGAAATATTACCGCCTTCAAATGCGGCACAGTCCGATACATAATCAATGGTAATTGCCGTACCAGCATCAATAATCAATTTGTGGCAATGTGGTTGCACGGTTTCAGCCCCAACTGCTGCAGCAATTCTATCTAACCCTAATGTGTGCGGAGTGGCATAGTTATTGGCGAGAGGAATAGGGGTTCGGTGCGAAAATTCAAGTGTGGGAACATAGGTGCGAATAGTTTGGTACACATTTTGTATTCCCGAAACATTAGAAACAATTGCACAAGAAATTGAATGAGTGGAAAAAAAATGAGGCAAGGCATCGAAAAAATCAGTATGAGTATACCTATATGAAACTGTGATTGTTGCATCGTCAAACACAAAAATCTTTATATATGAATTTCCAACATCAACAATTAATTGCATAAAGAATAATTTAGTACAAAGGTAACGTTTAATATTGTAATGTCATGAAAAAGTTAGTATTTTTGCCGAAAACCAATCGTACAATGAGAGTAATTTTCACTATCATAAGCATCATGATTTGTGCGCAGCTTGCAGCTCAAAACACAAGTGAAGTTGTGCGTTTGGGAACACGGGCAGTAGTGGTTGATGGCGATACAATGCCGATCAATCGCATACAAACGGCGTATGTTTTTCCTCCGCTACAATTTAAAAATAAAAAAGAAGAGCGGGAATATACTCGCATGATGCGCGATGTGAAAAAAATGTATCCGTATTCACAATTAGCAAAAGCTACACTTGCCAATATAAAAA
>JAISIO010000134.1 GCA_031262005.1 Bacteroidales bacterium | reverse complement strand
TTGCAACGTTTGTTGAACAGCATGGAATACATGGTGCAAGCAGCCAAATAAGAGCCTGCTAAACTTGGGTGGTAATTATCCGATGTATATAAATTTATCTCAGGGTGCGTATGTACTACTTCTGCCCAAGCAACACCAACAGGAGCAACCCAACACCCATAATGCTGCGCCAAATTTTCATATCGCTGTTGTATAATAGTGTTCATATCATCAAAATTATCGAAAGGGGTAATTTGTTTTGTTCCGTTTTTATAGCCCCATGTCATGTAAAACATTGGTATTGCCGTCGGATTATAATGCCGAATGCTATCTATAAGCTGTTCAATATATGGTAATGAAGCCTGCGCTATACTATCATCGCTATGCGTAAGTTCACGGCTAAAACCTTGCAACACCACATAATCGTAATTCGCCTGCCGTATCAGTTTATTGACGCTGTCGCTGTGAGCATGCCCCACGAAACGTTCACCTGCTACCAAATATTCCTGTGTTACAACATTGTTGCCTTGTGCTTGTGCTAAATTTCCTACAATAGAAGGCATATTGTTAGAATAAGTGAAACTATTCCCTATAAACAGCACACGCACAGGCTCTTGTGCCGAGACAGTAAAAGAAATAAATATGAGAAAAAGAAAGATCGCCCCTGCACTTTTTATGAAAGAGGCTAACAGAAACGAACTATTAGAAAATTTATAGGTCAAATGGTGGTGCTGTGGGTTCATGGTGGTTCAATTTCAAATTTTCAACAGTGGTATTAAGGGATTGTTTCTATGGCAATAGGTTTCACATATACAGGTTGTATGCTTGTTGCGAATTGAGCATTGGAAAACAATTCGGGCTTTAAAGCAAACAAACGACCTGTGGCAGTATCTACAAAAGGTTTGTAGCTTATTTGCTGGTATTCAAGTGTGCGATTGGGAACACTGTCGATATGAGTGGTCGCACATTCTGTTGCGGTATATTCGAGCTTAGGATAATTAAACGTAACAGCAGTCATGCCTGGAGCAGAAATTTTAAAGTGAGTGCATTGATCGTTACTATACAACATAAAATTCCCTAATGAATCGCTAAATGTATTCACTCCTATAGTCCAGTCTTTATTCCAGCCTCGAATTACAGCTCCCTCAATCGGTTTCTGCGTACTCTCGTTGATTACCGAACCACGTATCACAAAATTGGAATAATTCAGAATATTGTAATAATTCAGCGGTCGTCGTTTTTTTTGTACCTTATAATCGGCAAAACGCACTATTTCGACCGTTGCCGGCTTGGGCATACCATATATAATGTATTTGTTTTTTTTCGTAATTACACTATCCTTATTGTTTATCAATCCTATATGGCGTGCATTAAAATCGTCCTGATATGTTGCTTGTGCATCGTTCGCTTCTTCGCCAATATTAGCATAGTTGCGCGCATACTGAAACTCCCACCACCCGTAGCCAATTGCGCCACAATCTCGTGCATACTCATAACTTTCTTTCATAAATCGGCGTTGGTCTTCATACGATATGGAATCATTGTCGGCAGGCAACCCTGTTTCTCCTATCATAAACGGCTTGTCAATATAGGTACCGTACCAGTACATTTCGTTTGGCACGCGCAACGGATGATACGTATGGAAACACACAAAATCCACAGGCAATAATTGCGGATCCCAACGAAACACTTCGAGTGGTTCTGCAAAACCTATAGTAAATAATTGATGCGGAGCATAGCTGTCCATCTGTAATTTCCATTCGTTTACTATGGCAAATACCTGTTCCTTGGTACGAGAAGTGTTGCGGTCAAAATACAACGGCTCGTTTATAAAATCGTAGGCAAAAATTGTGGGTTCGGCACAAAAATGTTGCAATAGTTTTGTAGTAAAATCACCTAAGTTCTTATTATCAATGGAGTTTGGTAGAAGCAACATTATTTTCAAATCGCTTTCCTTTGCAATGTTCACCACCGTATCGAGTGCTCGTAAAATAGCCTCATAATCAGTTTGCACACTTATTTTCTTTCCATCGACACAATAGAAATTTTCACCTTGCATACGATCGAAGCACAATCGAAGGGTATTAAAGCCAATTTCTCTAATATATTCAAAATGAGCACGAAAGCGTTCGTTAATTTCGGCTGCAGTTTGTAAATTTTTTATTCGTCTGTTTTCATAATAAGTATGTGGAGAAAGCACAAAAGTATCGGAAATATATCGGTAATCAAGCACATAATTAAGCATAATGGGCAGAAAGAGCGTGTCGTGTAGTTGGAATTGATTATTGTGCAATAGCACAAATTGCGATAGCAAGGCAGAATCGGCACAGCATGATTGATTTGTTTGCGACTGTGGTGTGTTACAAGCAAAAAAAGCGATACACGCAATACAACATATAATTTTGTTCATCAGTAATTTATTTATCACAAAAATAAGCAAATAGTAGCATAAATCCAGTTGTTCATTACAACTTTATAAACTATTTTTGCAGAAAAATAAGAAATCGCTTACAATTTCGGATAATAGACGTACAAAACGGCGGACTACCAACTGAAATGTCCCGCAAACTTCATACTATTACACACATAAATAAGAATGTTAGCAAGCACAATACAATAATAAACAATGAAATTCCTCTTATCAAACTTCGGACAAAAATCCGTACTCCCTTCACCTGTCAATGCCATGACCTCAGCATTTACACACACTTTTCGTGAAGGCATTGATATAAATCTCGGCGTGGGCTATGTGAATAATACCACTATTCCACAAGACACATTACTTGCGTGTTTTGAGCAGGTTTTGCAACAGCCGCACATCTATCGCAACCCTCTGAATTACGGTGCTGCCGCAGGATCGCCGAATTTACAGGAAGCTATTCAACAATATTACATTGCAAACAATAGTCTACAAACTGCTGATTTTAAAAACAAAAGCATAATCATTGGTGCAAATGGTGCAACAAGTATTCTCGACGCCATTGCCGATGTATTACAGCCGGGAATTGTGATTACTGCCGACCCCATGTATTACATTTACACCGAAACGCTTGAACGCAAAGGGTTTACCATACTTGCTATTCCCGAAGATGAACACGGAATACAAGTTGATATATTGCGCGAAAAACTAAAAGGTGTATCACCACAAGAAATCAGTTTTTTTTATATTGTAACCATAAACAATCCTTCGACCACGCAAACAAGTAATGCTCGTAAACAAGAAATTGTGCAATTGGCAACAGAACTGAGCGCACAGCGAGGCAGTAACATTCCTGTGGTGTTCGACAAAGCCTACGAAGATTTATTATACGATACCAGCCTCGAAATACCGCAATCACCCCTACTCTATGATAAAGTCGGGTTAGCAATAGAAGTCGGCACATTATCCAAAATTATTGCTCCTGCGTTGCGCATTGGGTATGCAATTTGTAAAACCTCGGAATTGAGCACAGTACTTATTCAGCGCATGAGCGACATTGGGTTCAGTGCACCGCTTATCAATCAAGAAATTGCCGCTTGCTTTTTACACAATTACATTCAGGAGCACCGAGCAAGGGTTCTCGAAGTGTATCGCCACAAAGCGCAGTGTGTGCGCCATGCTATTGAAACACATCTTGCCCCCTACATTGAACGAATTGACGGCGGAAAGGCAAGTTTTTATTATTACCTTACAACAAAAAATACCGACACACACACGCAGTCGGATTTTTACAAATTCCTCAGCCGCACCACAGGCATTGACGAAATTGACAAAAACACAGAGAACAATGCCCGCTTAATCTACGTTCCCGGCGAATTTTGCGTCCACCAACAAGGATTTATGGTGCAACAAGGGCAACGGCAGTTACGAATTTCATTCGGATTTGAAGAAAATGAAACCCTTGAACGAGCAATTATACTCATGCGAGAAGCCTTTGAATATAGCACTATGAAAAAACGAAAATAGTGATTTGGTATCTACTACAATCTGTATACGTCATGCACTCAATGTTCTAAGCGCAAAAAAAACTGTAAAATGTTTGTTTTTGCAGTTTATTAGTGTATATTTGCTCTCCGAATTACAAATCATAAACAATACAACAGCCTATACGAATACATTTACTTTTCAATAATCAATAGAAAGAGGAGGTTATGATGAAAAGTCGTATCGTGGTTTCTGACCAACAGTTAGTCAAGGATTTTATCGCCGGCGAAGCAAAGGCAATGGACGAGCTTATCAATCGTCATTCGCAAAAGTTGTATAATTACATTAGAAATTTAGTAAAAGATCCTGTTTTGGCAGAAGATATTTTCCAAGATTCTTTTATCAAGGCAATACATTCGCTCAAGCAGGGTTCATATCATGATGATGGGAAATTTATAGCGTGGATTATGCGCATTGCCCACAATTTGGTAATCGACCATTTTAGACGCGAGAAAAAATATCGAGAAGTTTCAAACGAAAACGGTGAGATTGATTTATTCAACAATCCTGCTTTTTCGGACGATACTATAGAAATGGAATTATCGAAACTGCAAGTTACCAAAGATTTGAAAAATATCATACAAGCACTTCCTCAGGAACAGCGCGATATTGTAATCATGCGCCATTATTTTGATATGAGTTTCAAAGAAATTGCCGAACAAACCGATGTGAGCATCAACACGGCACTCGGACGTATGCGCTATGCACTGATAAATATGCGTAAAATTATAGAGAGTAATAAGATTTCGCTCACGGTGTAACAAACACATCGAAGGTCTACCAAAAGGTCTTAGTACGTTAAACAAGGTGCTAAGACTTTTCTGTTTTTCGAGAAACTTGAAACATTACTTTACAGCGCACATCGTAATTTCAACAGAACCTATGCATTTCAATTTATAATTAATTAGTACTTTTGCAACCTAAAAAAATTCACAAACTCCCTGTTATCAGAGTTTCTAACTTCTAATCTCCAACATATGATACAAATCATTCCCGCTATTGACATTATTGACGGTAAATGTGTACGCTTATCGCAAGGCGATTACAATCAAAAAAAAATATACAACGAAAATCCGCTCGAAGTTGCCAAACAATTTGAAGACCACGGCATTAAACGCTTGCATTTGGTAGATTTGGACGGAGCAAAAAGCAGTCGGATTATCAATTATAAAACGCTTGAAACAATTGCCGCTAATACCAATTTGGTTATAGATTTTGGCGGCGGTTTGAAGTCCGACGATGATTTGCGCATAGCCTTTGAATCGGGAGCTGCTATGATTACCGGAGGAAGTATTGCCGTGAAAAATCCCGATATTTTTGCTTCATGGATTATAAAATACGGTGCCGAAAAAATTATTCTCGGTGCCGATGTGCAGCACAATATGATAGCCATAAACGGGTGGCAGGAAAGTACCGAATTGAATTTATTTGATTTTCTGCAATCGTATATTGACAAAGGAATCAGCAAAACTATTTGCACCGACATAAGCAAAGACGGTATGTTGCAAGGCACAGCAACCGAACTATATAAAGAAATGAAACAACGCTTTCCCCTATTATGCGTTATAGCAAGTGGCGGCGTAGCCACCATGCTCGATATTGAACAACTCAATGCCGACAGAATTGATGCCGTAATTACCGGCAAAGCTATTTACGAAGGCAGCATTTCGTTGCAGGATATAGCGAATTTTATTCGGTAAATGCATTTTTTAAACGCAGCCGGATTTCTTCGGTGGCATACCATAAAACAGAAAACATAATTTATTACCAATAAATATGCTCTCTGTTATAATTTTTTACTTCTTGTTTTAATTGAAAGATTGCCTTAGGAAACAAAATTTCAGCAATCCATTTTTTTCTTTTTTTCTTCAATCGTAATCTGCCATTATTCTTAGTTGATTTATCCGCAAAAACTATCTCCATCTGCGGTTTGGAGTTTATGATAACTTCTTTTTCCCTTTCTCAGTATTTTCGTTTTTCTTATGGGAAACGTATGCTTTAATAGACGGGAAGAAAGTGGTTTGATTTATTATGTTGTCTAACGGATATTCACCATTATCGGTAACAACATTTCTTCCAAATTCTGCTTCAATCATTTGCCTATCTCCAACATTTGTATTCCATGCTGTAAAAATAACCTCTAACAAATTCAGATAATTAATTAGGTATGTTTTCAATGTAATCAGATTTTCTCCGTCAACAATATATTCTTCGCCTTTGCTACCACCTTTTGTAAGGGACTTCTCATCACAATCGCACAAACAGAGTAAAATCTCTTCATGCTTGCTTGCAATCTCAATCTTTTCGCCAGCCCAAAACTTTTTACAAGTATCCGGAGTCATGTGTTGGATAAACAATCTTGAATGTCTTGTTTTTTTGTCAAGAGTTTCCAACCAAAAGTCGTTGTAAGTTTATCACAGCCTCTCTTCTTGACCTTTCGTGGTCATTGAGATACTGTTTTCTCATAATATACAACTGCCACGCAAATACTCCAAGAGTAATCAGAGTCGCTACATCTATTATCTTCGACCAATCCATACAACTTTCGTATAACACTTGACCGCAAATATATAAAAAATATTTACAACAAACGATTTGTTTTCAACTAATTGATTTTGATGCAGTGAAAAACAGTTGCGGTAAAAAAGACTGCCCGTCATCGCTCTATGTACAAACTGTAAGTAGTACACTATCGAATCAGCACCACAGAACCGCGCACTTTCGGATTGCCCGAAGAATTGAAGCGAGTGCCTTTCCATTTTTTACCGTTCAAAAACCGTGCATCAATGTGCCAAATGTAGGTTCCCGACGGCAATAATTCGCCACCGTAGATTCCGTCCCATTCATCTACGAACACGCCGTTTTCTACTCTATCGCCATACCACAGTAAATTACCCCACGTATCGTATATCCACACTTTACAGTATTCCAAATTAAAGGCTACCGGTTTGAATATTCGTACCGAAGCCGCCGGATTAGTAGGCGCAAATGCCGATGGAATATAGAATCCGGTGGTAATATCCACAAATACTTCGGTAGTATATGTGGAAGTACAACCATACGAATTGACCACCTTCAACGTAGGGTGCGCCGCACCGTATTTGAAATCGTGTACCACAATTGATTGATTGCGTTGTTCATATTCCACAATAGTATCTACATAATCGGTAATAAAGTGCGGCAAATCAATTCTGCCAAAATTCCAAAACATGGTATATGGAATTTCTTCTGTTTGTTTTGTGCCCGTTTCATCGGTATATGTCAATGGTTCTTGCGTGCTTTGGTTTGTAAATCGCAACGATGTTTCTATGCCAATAGCTGCATTTTCGGCAGTAAACAACGCATTAGGGAGAGGCGCAACACGCACTACAATGCTATCTCTACCTTCGCAGCCTGCCCATGTGCGTTCGGTTACCCAAATTGTGTCAATTCCTGCATAATCCCAATCAACATAACGCAACGATGTGGAGTTATTATCGCGAGCATACAAGTTTCTATCGCCCGATATGCGCCATTCGTAAGTGCTTAGTCGAGGCGGTACTTGCGCCAATGCGTAGGCACTTTCAATAGTGTGGACACACAAGGCGGTATCGCCAACTATTTCGGTAACGGCTTTGGGTGCTACTTCAAAAGTCATTAACGCTCGTTCACTTTGGCACTGAGTAAGTGCATCGGTATCATAGAGTTCAAATTCATACGTTCCTACCGCTACGTTAGTCAAATTCATTTGCTCAAAACTATATGCAGTTCCTACCCAGTCGGGTAATTTTCCATCAATACTGTGCCACATTACCAGCGGACTGCCGAACGACGAAAGCGGCTCCATAGTTGTACTTTCGCAACGCACCTGATTTTGCACAATTGGCATATCCGGTTGCGGATATACGGTATAGCGTACTTGTACAGGCATACTCTCACACATTTTTCCTGCGTAATCGTGCTCATATACAACTTCAACGGTGTATTCACCATGCTCCGGTAAAATAGTAGAATTAAGCGTAATAGTGTGTTCGCTGCTTTCGTTCACCGGTTTGCGCACGTAATCTTCGTTAATTACCGCCCATTGCAAGCGAGAACCGTTTGAAAATGCAGGCGAAAAATTATGCGCCGTAACATCTATTTCTTCCGCATAGCAAATAGCTTTATCGCCACCTTGGATTTCCACCGTTGGTATTGGTATTATTTTTAAATACACGGGTGCAATGTCGCTTTTACAATCTTTTGTAGTACGCTGAATGTAAAATGTTATACTATCGCTTGAGCCTATGTCAGCAGCTGTGGGGCGATACGAACGACCGGTGTATATGAATCCTGTGGCATCGTTGAAACGGAACCAATCATCGGAAATGCCATCGGTACTCAAATATGGAATTGCTTCGCTATCACACATTTTTTGATTTACCACAATTGGTGTTGCAGGTTTTGGGTTAATTACAAAACTCACCGGTGCCGAAAATTCACTGGTACACGCTGTAGTTTGCGTAACATAATACTGCGTTCCGTTTGCTCGTTGAGGAGTGTACGTATTGGTTGTTCCACTGAGCAACAGAGTAGTTTTATCGGCTTTGTACCACTTCACAGTTGAACCGTTTTCCTGATTTGTTATGGTAAATGTCGGTTCGGTTTCGTACTCACAAATTTCAGGGTCGGAAACTGTTACAATAGGCGTTGCGGGCAATTGTACAATTGTGAACGTTGCTTCGCCTCTATCGGTACTTTCGCAACCGTCTACCGTTTGCGTAGCGTAATATTTATACACATCCACAGCCGTTTCGGTGGAAGTGTAGCTTTCCCCGTTTCCGTTCGGAAGAATAGTTGTTGCCGACACACTTGCATACCATTTAATAGCTGTTCCCGTGGCAGTTACCGGCTCGTTTGGTTCGTTAAAGCACACGCTTTCGTTGGTAACAGAAGGAGCAGCAGGAATTGCTTTTATTTTCCACGTTTGGCTTGCAGCTTGACTCAGACAGCCATCGGTGGTACGTTGCACGGCATATATTGTTTGTGTGCCGACAGTTGTAACAGTCGGACGATATGTATCGGCTTTTGCCACCGCCGTGCTACCATCGTTGGAACTATTTATTGCAGGTGCCGAAGTGTACCATTCAATGCTTGCACCGGCAAGTTTCGAGTTTGCAGTAAATAGCGGATTTTGCCTTCCTGCGCACACTTCCTCATTGGCAGGCGTAATAGTAATATTTGTCGGTTTTTTTACATCAATAGTTATAGTTGTGCGAGGTCCTTCACACGGATTCCACGCTCCGCTTAAATTGTCGATAGATTCGGTTACATAGAACACGTGTTTAGCTTCCGTAGATTTATCAATAACCGGAGTATATTGCCCTGTTGTGTTCGATGTGATAAATGTTCCGTCAGATGCGTAGAAATTAAATACGGTATTCAATCCGCTTGGACGGGTACTGTTTCCATTATCCCAATTGCTACCAATAGTTACATTGAACATGGGCGTAGCATCGTAGTTACATATCACATAGAGAGCTTCGGCTGTATTCGGCGCAGGAATCGGGCAATTGTTTATTTCAATAATCACTTTTACTCGTTCGCTTTCGCAGCCGGTGGTTGTATTTTTTTGAGTTACCCAGTATTCAATTATTTCGGTATCGCCTGTTATTGCAGTACTCACTTGTGGAGCTGTTGTTGTACCGTCGGAGCTTGTAGGCGTTGTGTACCACACAATTTCATGATCGGCATCGGCAATTGCCGCATCTTTTATACTATAACTGCCAGTTCCTTTCAAAAGTACAAGTCCCGGAGTTGCCGGTTCGCTGACTTTTACCACTTCAACAATTACATCGGTAGGAACACTCATCGAACAATATGTATCGCTTAGCTCACCACTCAATTGATAAAAGCCGGGTTGTTTATCCAGCAAATATGTCTTATCTCTGTCGGCAGCAGTGCGTGCCGATTGCAAAACACCATCAATGGTAAAACTATAGTCAAATGGTCCTACCCCTTTGGTAAATTCTACCCACGCACCTTCGGTAGCCGTGTTACCCAAACATTCGGCAGTCAGTATATAGTCGGGGATTTCGGCATTGCGAATACTAATTGTGTCGCGCACATAACACGCCTCAGCATCAGGATTTGCTTTATCGCGTACCAAAAGTATATATTCTGTGCTACTACCGATTACGGGATTTAAGTCGGCATAATCAATAGTTTTTGGCTGCGCCGAAATGCCCGCGCTTCCTGTTGAAGGCATGGTAACACCTTTTTCGTACCATATAAATTCAAAATCGGACGCATTTGCTTGGTCGTTGCTCGTAAGCACCAAACCGCCACCAGGACACAAAGTGGTGTCCATGTCATTGGAAAGAATGGTAACCTTTGTAGGTTTTGTACACGGCGGACAGTAATATTTTGAAGTTAATTGTATGCGTCCGCAGTCGTACATAGGTAATGTTACGAATTTCCAGTTGAACACTACTCGTTTATTATCATTATCAAGCTGTTGCAGATTTGCCAGTCCATTGAGTTGATGTGCAGAAATAGTATTCAATACGGTTCCGTCAATGTCATCGGTTTCCGGCACAAACGGCACATATAAAATATCAAGATTATTGGCACTTTCGTGCTTTAAAACCAAAATATAGCGAGTTCCGCGCACAGGATCGCCGCTTAGTTGTAAATTACCAAAACTCAGCGTTATTGTTTTAGGAGGTTGATTATTTGCACCTCCCGCAGTAGAAACAGCGGTGCGTACACCACTGGCAACCAACGCACCTAAGGCATCGTTACCATTATTATCGGTTCCTATTTTATAAATTTGCGGAGTTATAAAACCACTTGCCGGATTCCATTCATTTTTTATATTGATAGACAATTCTTGCAATACAATATCGCCGCTGATTACAAATTTTTCGGCAGAATATTGTCCTCCGCTTCTATTCACGGAATTTGCAGTATTTGTTGGCGCAGCATTTTCATATACCGTTCCTGCACGACGAGTAATATCTTGCAGCCACACTGTATAAAGCGTATCAAGTCCTACTTTTGCCACATTCACGGTATTGCCCGGCACGCAAAAATCAGTTTGCACTTCTGTTTCCGGAACGGTAATAGTACTTGTTTTTGTTCCGCCTGTTTGAGTTTTGTATACTTCAAATTCACTTGGAATTCCCTGTAAGGTATATTTTGAATTAAATGCAAAACACACTTGATTGCTTGCCGCAGGAGCCATTGGGTTGGCAGGGAGAGGCACACAGGTGGTTATAATCAATGTATCAATAGGAACTTCTTTATCTGTCAGCATGGTTTGGGCTTGGGCAAATGTTGCCATATTACAGTTCATGTTGTCGCCCACGTATTCTATTTCCACACGGTATTTACCTGTTTTGTCGGTAGTTATTGCATTGGTGTTATCCGGAAGTTGAGTTTCCACAGTACCACCCTCCGGTGTATAATACCAACGAAATTTATATCTATCCAATTTACTCGCAGCTACATTAAATCCTGAATGTAGTTCTATAAAATTGCCAAGACATTTTTTTGTTTCCGGCGGCATATAGGCTTCGGGAATTCGGTCGGAAGCCTCGCAAGGAATGGTCATTGGCGAAAGACATCGTTTATTATTCGCAGCACCACTTGTACCTATTCCCAATTGTCCTACATCATTTTTTCCCCACGCATAATATTCATCTTGGTCATTCACCATAAACCCGAAATTATCACCACGAGCTATATGTACGGCATTTTTCACCGTATCTTTCGGACAATAAAATAAGAATTGTGGACCTTCTTTACAGGTATTTCGTTCTCCATCACCTTCTGCACCTACAAATGAAGGATTCCCAATAAGTCCGCCATTGGCTCCATTATCACCTGCGTTTGTACTATACGCATTTCCCCAATATAGGACATATCCTTCCTTGGTAACTGCCGCCGAGTATCCGCGTCCTCCGATAACTTCTACCACATCGGTCAAATAACGATTATCCGATATTTTTTCGTATTCTCCGGCAGCTACAGGCACCGCCGGTAATTTTTTTTCACCCCCTACATCACCGGAAGTAACCCCCACAGCACAGCAGCCCCAATAGTTATTTCCCCAACCGAATACATTACCGTCTTTATCTACGGCAACACCGTGTACATCGCCTGCAGCAGTCATAACAGTATTAGTTAAATTCGATATTACAGTGCCAACTTTCTTTTGAACAATACCTGCATAATTTTGAGCAACAGTTCCAACCGTTGGAGGTGTCGAACGCCCAATCCAGTCTCCTGCCGAATACACCGTATTATTAGCACCTGCCACAAAATACACAGTGTAGTCGCCACCCGAAACGTGTGTAACGCCGGTCAATCGAGTTCCAGCTGCCGACAACACGTATGTTGGCGTGGAAGCAGAAGTCATTGTTCCATTTGCTAATTGTCCGGTTGCAAGTCCATCTCCATTTGCATTGCTACCCCACGAAAGCACTTCGCCGGTTTCCAGAATTGCATACGCCGAAGCAGTTGCCGCTGCCACATATTTCACTCCTCCCAAATAAGGTCCTCCCGGAGTACCATCTTCATTATACCCAATTGTAGCAGCTCCTTTTTTTACCGGAACAGGAAAGGGTATCACCGTCGATGTAGTTCCTTGACCACATTCGCCACTCTCATTGCCACCCCAAGCATACACCACACCATTGCACGAAAGGGCTACACTAAATGCTCCCGAACCGGCAACAACTTGTTGCATAGTGATAGGCGTACCATTTGCCAGAGTTGGTAATTTTACTTTTTGAGGACTTTTTACAACAGCGGCACTCGGAGTTGTTCCCGGTTCGGCAGGGTCTATCCCCAGTGCTTTATTGAAATTATTGCCCCAAGCATACAAAAGACCTTTGTTACAAATTACCATTCCATATTCGCCACCACCCGAAATGGTCATACTCTGCGAATACGAATTGCCGGTAAACACAAAAATACTTAACACAAGAAGTACTATAAAACGAACTGTTTTCATAATCATTATTTTTTCTATATCAGTTTTACGAAAAAAAGAGGCAAAAATAAGCCTTTTGTTGCACGTACACCGATAATTGTTACTAAAATTATTTATTTGAGTGAAACTATCTGTGTTATGGCAGATAGTTATGCAACCATATAGGGAAGTAGACAACTGTTTTTAAAGAAACCCCACAAAAAAAAGTGCTTCGGAGGCTATAATCTCGGCTACCATGTTGCAAGTGTTCCAAAATGAGAGTGTTCCCAAAATCGGCAATAACATTTTTTTGAAAACTCAACAGTAGCGTGGCTTTGCTTAGGTATAATCGACAATAAATATGCATCGGATTTTTTCTTCATTCATTACAATTAATGTGTATCTTTGCAAACTCAATAAAAACAATACAACAATGAATATAGAATCTATTTTAACCTCCACCATACAGCAGGCTGTAGCTGAACTTTACAATGCAAGCATTGACGCACAAAGCATTCAAATACAGGAAACCCGCAAAGAATTTGTCGGCGATAAAACTATTGTAGTATTCCCGTTTTTGAAACTTTCAAAAAAATCGCCGGAACAAACCGCTGCCGAACTTGGCGAATATGTGCAAAGCAAAGTGAGCGAAATAGCATCATACAATGTTATAAAAGGATTTTTGAATATTGTTATTTCGCACGAATATTGGATTGACGTATTGCAAAACGCAAGCGAACAAGGCTCCAATTACGGTAAAAAAACCGTAACCGAACATTCTCCTACGGTAATGGTGGAATATTCGTCGCCAAACACCAACAAACCACTACACTTGGGACACGTTCGCAACAATTTATTGGGATTTGCCATTGCACAAATTTTAGAGGCTAACGGTAATAGAGTTATCAAAGCCAATTTGATAAACGACCGCGGCATTCACATTTGTAAATCAATGATTGCATGGAAATTATACGGCAATGACGAAACTCCGCAATCAAGCGGCATGAAAGGCGACCATTTGGTGGGAAAATATTATGTTGCGTTCGACAAACAATATAAAGCCGAAGTGGAAACGCTTATGGCACAAGGCGTGAGCGAAGACGAAGCAAAACAAACTGCCCCCATTATGCAACAAGCTCGCGAAATGCTTGTAAAATGGGAACAAGGCGATGCCGAAACGCTTGCTTTGTGGACTCGTATGAACAATTGGGTGTATGATGGATTTGCTCAAACATATTCTCGCATGGGCGTGTCGTTCGACAAAATGTACTACGAATCGCAAACCTATTTGTTGGGCAAACAAGTGGTGCTCGACGGATTGGCAAAAGGCATACTATACAAAAAAGACGACGGTTCGGTATGGGCAGATTTGACGGACGACGGTTTAGACCACAAATTACTACTTCGCCCCGACGGAACTTCGGTGTACATGACACAGGATATAGGCACAGCAATCGAACGGTTCAAAGAATTTGGCGATATGCGTGAACTGATTTACGTGGTGGGCAACGAACAAAACTATCATTTTCAAGTGCTGGCATTGATTCTCAAAAAACTTGGCTATACGTGGGCAGATAAAATTTATCACATGTCGTACGGCATGGTGGAATTGCCTGCCGGAAAAATGAAAAGTCGTGAAGGAACTGTTGTAGATGCCGACGATTTGATGGAAGCCATGTTGCAAGATTCTATTGCAATTTCGCAAGAATTAGGCAAATTGGGCGGACTTTCAACTGCCGAAGCTGCCCAAATTCACGAAATGATAGCGCAAGCTGCGTTGAAATATTTTATTCTTAAAGTCGAGCCACGTAAAACAATGCTCTTTAACCCACAGGAATCTATTGATTTCAATGGAAATACCGGACCATTCATTCAATACACTCATGCACGGATATGTTCGGTGTTGCGCAAAGCTGCCGAGCAGGGTGTGTATGCTCCTGCTACTTTGCCACGCATAGTATGTGCACCGCTCGAAATAGAGCTGATAAAATCAATTGCCCGCTACGGAGAAATCATTGCACTTGCCGGCGAAGAACACGCTCCATCGCACATAGCCAATTATGTGTACGATTTGGTAAAATTGTTCAATCAATTCTATCATGAACACTCTATAATGAACGAAGCCAATGAAAACACAAAATTACTACGATTAGCTCTTGCCAAACAAACAGCTACGGTTATTGCTTCGGCTATGAACCTGCTGGGAATACAAGTACCTGAGCGTATGTAAAACCACTATGTTTATAACTATGATTTTCGGCATAAACCGACGTTTTCTGTATTGAATCACTTGTTCGTTACGCCAAAAATCCTTTCTTTTGTGTTTAAAACACTCTGTTATGGAAAATTTAGAAATAAGCGGAACCTCAAAAATACCCACAATAAACTTTAATGCCAACACCGGTATTTTACTTATTAAAGGTAAGTCTATTCTCGACAACGCTTCTGATTTTTATCTTCCTATTATCAATTGGCTTATAGAATATTCTGCTTGCCCACAGCCAAAAACCATATTGAACATTGATTTGGAATATTTTAATACGAGTTCCTCGAAATGTATATTACACATTTTTAGAAAATTGGAAACAATAGCACAAAACAATGTCGAAGTTTCCATACAGTGGTTCTATAACGCCGATGATGTAGATATGCTCGAAGCCGGAGAAAATTATGAATCCATTATAAATGTACCGTTTCATTTGACGGCACACAGCAAAGCAATCTAACACTTAGTGCCTATTGTTTATGAAATATATTTTTTCCTCTATTTTTTACCTTTGTTGTATAGGTTCGTTATATGCACAGAATCAAACAATTGAATTGCACACACTGCAAAAAATAGGCGATGTATATATGTTCAATGAAAAACCATACACAGGCATAGTATACGAAAAACATGAAAATGGAAGCATTGGACTTGTGGGCGAACTACAGAATGGGAAGCGAGAAAACGTGTGGACTTATTGGTACTCAACAGGGGTAAAAAAACGCGAAACCACCTACATAAACAACAAAAAAGAAGGTAGCAGCTATTATTGGCACACAAACGGCACACTTGCCAAGGAAGTTACTTTTCGAACCAATCAAAATATAGACCAAAAATTGTGGAACAACAGCAGTGCCCGTTTAAAAAATCCTCAATTTGAAATTTTCAAATAATGTACAATTGTTAAACTTTCTATGAGTACCGAAATATTATTTCAAGCAAAACGCAATGAACTTGTTGCACACCTGCAACAAAAAGGCATTCACGATAGGGCTCTTGTGAAAGCCTTGGCAACCGTTCCGCGCCATTTGTTTTTCACCGATAGCACCTTAAAACAATTTGCCTACGAAGACAAAGCTTACCCAATTGAGGCAGGGCAAACAATTTCGCAACCCTACACAGTGGCATTGCAAACACAATTACTCGAACTAAAACCGCAAGAAAAAGTACTCGAAATAGGAACCGGAAGCGGTTATCAAGCAGCTATTCTGCGAGCAATAGGAGCACGCGTTTACACTATTGAACGTCAGAAAAAACTATACTTTAAAACCAAGACATTGCTGGAATCACTCAATATTTCGATAGATACATTCTTAGGCGACGGCTTCAAAGGATTTCCGCCATTTGCACCCTACGACAAAATTATAATTACCGCCGCTGCGCCCTACATTCCTCGCACCCTGCTTGATCAACTCAAAGTTGGCGGCATTATGGTTGCTCCGCTTGGCGAAGGTAAAACACAAGTGCTGTTACAAATAAAAAAACTGTCGGAAACAGAATTTGAACAGCGAGATTTTGGGTCGTGCAGTTTTGTGCCTATGTTGGCAGGAATTGAATAAAGGAATACCCGTATGAATATAACCGAAAAAATACAATCCCTATTACCACAAAACAAAGAACTTGGCGAGTTTGTTTCGTGTACACAACTTTCCGGAGCAGGTTCTTCACGGCAATATTTTCGTGTAACTACCTCAACCGGTACCTACATTGCCTGCAATGGTACCAATATTGACGAAAATCGAGCATTTTTGTATTTCGCCCGTCATTTTAAACAAGCACACTTACCCGTTCCCCGCATTTTTGCACAAGAAAAACCCGAGCCATGGCTCTACATTATAGAAGATTTTGGCGATACCGATTTACTGACTTACAAACAACAGTGCAATGAAGAACAAGTAGAAACGCTTTACCAACAAGCCTTGACGGACTTACAGAAATTTCAAATACAAGGTGCTCTCAATCTCGACTTTTCTCATTGTTTCAACCGTCCGCAATTCGACGAAGTTGCCATGAAATGGGATTTTTATTATTTCAAATACTATTATCTTAAACTTACTCCCCTTGAATGTAGCGATCAACAGCTTGAAAATGATTGCAATACACTCATTAATTTTTTACTACGTGCGCCTCGCTCCTATTGTATGTATCGCGATTTTCAGGCTCGCAATATTTTGGTACACAATAACTCATTGCATTACATTGATTTTCAAGGTGCTATGCAAGGAGCATTGCAATACGATGTGGTTTCGCTGCTCTATCAAGCAAAGGCAAA
>JAISIO010000125.1 GCA_031262005.1 Bacteroidales bacterium | reverse complement strand
TTGCTTCCTTCAAATGGACCTACCACTCCGCAGGCTTCCAACTGATCCATAATTCTACCGGCACGGTTGTAGCCAAGTTTTAATTTTCGCTGTAAAAGCGACGTAGAACCTTGTTGATTATTGACAATAGTGCGTGCAGCGTCTTCAAACATGGGGTCAAGCGAATCGTCGTCGAACGCAGTATCACTGCTACCGCTATCCGGAGATTTGTATTCCGGCAACGGAAATGCCGAACTGTACGATTGCTGTTCGCTAATAAAGTTCGTAATTTTCTCTATTTCAGGAGTATCCACAAATGCACATTGCACACGCACAAGTTCGCTACCACGGGTAATGAGCATATCACCTTTTCCTATTAATTGATTGGCTCCGGTAGAATCTAAAATTGTGCGAGAGTCGATACCCGAAGCCACCTTGAATGCCATACGAGCAGGAAAGTTAGCCTTAATAGCACCGGTAATAATATTGGCTGCCGGACGCTGTGTTGCAATAATTAAATGTATGCCAATAGCACGAGCAAGTTGTGCCAAACGAGCCAACGGTAACTCCACCTCTTTGCCGGCAGTCATTATCAAATCGGCAAACTCGTCGATTACAACCACTATGAACGGCATATAATGATGTCCGTGTTCGGGATTAAGACGGCGTTGAATAAATCGCTCATTGTATTCTTTTATATTACGCAATTTGGCTCTTTTAAGCAAGTCGTACCGAGTATCCATTTCTATACAAAGCGAATTGAGAGTTGCCACCACTTTTTGCGTATCGGTAATAATTGCCTCCTCTTCATCGGGTAATTTTGCTAAAAAGTGTTTTTCAATACTTTGATACAAAGTAAGTTCCACTTTTTTAGGATCGACGAGTACAAATTTTAGTTGCGCAGGGTGTTTTTTGTACAAGAGCGATGCCATTATTGCGTTCAAACCCACCGATTTACCTTGTCCGGTAGCACCGGCAACCAGCAAGTGAGGCATTTTGGTAAGGTCGAATACGTATGTTTCGTTTGAAATAGTTTTTCCCAACGCCACAGGTAAATCCATTTTTGCTTCTTGAAAAGTTTTGGAATTAATAATACTGCGCATAGAAACTATTTCGGGGTGTTTGTTCGGCACTTCAATACCAATAGTTCCTTTGCCCGGAATGGGTGCTATAATACGGATACCCAAGGCTGCCAAACTAAGCGCAATATCGTCTTCAAGCCCTTTTATCTTAGAAATGCGAACGCCATCGGCAGGAATAATTTCGTACAATGTAATTGTAGGACCAATAGTTGCCGAAATACTTTTAATGCCTATACCAAATTGTTTGAGCACCTCTTCAATACGTGTTTTATTTTCGGCAAGTTCTTGTGTACTCACTTCATTATTTGCTGATTGATGATTTTCCAACAAATCTATGGGGGGCAATTGATAGTACGAAAGGTCTAACGTAGGGTCGTAATCCTGCAATTCACCAACGAAATCCTCGTCTACCTCGTCATTATTATCGAGCGTATTGGTAACTTCAAAGTCATCATCTATTTCGTCTGTAACCTGTGTTTCGGGTAGTTTCTCATATTCATCGTTTTCGTTACGTGTATCGGTTATGGTAAATACCTGACCCTCAGATTGTATTGCATCTATTCGGTTTTGCTCTTTCTGCAAGTTCGGTTCTTCTTGCAATTGCTCTGATTCTTCTTGTATCAACGAAATTGTAATGTCTAAATCATTTGCTTGTTGCTCATGTTCGTATGTGTCAACAATCTGCGTATTCACCACTTCTTCAATATCAACTTCAGTTGGCACATATTCTTGATCTGCAATTATATCGGTATTGATAGGTGCTTCATTATATATTGATTTTCCTAATTTATAATTTCGTCCCGAAATTACCGTAGTGTTTCTGGTTTTTGTTTTGGGTAATTCTGTATTCGATGGATATGAAGAAAATGTTGATAATTCTTCGCTAAAATTTACATTATGCGTATGGACAGTATTTTGAGTGGCATATCCGTGCTCTTTCTCCTGTGTTGTTGTATCCTCCTGCATTTGGGCGGTATCAATTGCCCACACTTTTTGAAAAAATTCTAATGAATTTTTGTAAGTAAAAAGCAAGTAGGCAACAAGCAGTATAACAATAATACCACCTGCGGTAATACGCCCCAGCAAATCAACAAGAAGCTCATAACCAAATGTATAACCAATCATTCCACCCATATTCCCGTCCCATGCGGAATTGAAAAAATATCCAAACGCAAGCGAAAACACAAGAATAGTTACACAAATAATAAGAATTTTTTTGCGAAGGAAACGTATCGGAATTTGCAGCAAACGCAAACCCAATAAAATAAAAATAGGAATAAACAGCAGCGATGAAACACCAAACCAATCGTGAATAAATTTTTTGGAAACAATCGCACCCATTTTGCCGCCCCAATTGGTAATTTCAAGTTGTTCCGAACGGAAAACTTCCCACGAAGTTCTATTCAAAAGTTTGTCTTGATCTAAATCCCACGTAAAAAAAAACGAAAGAAACGAAACTGTAACAAACACTGCAATTGCTCCGCAGGTAATGCCTAACACAATTCGTGTTCTTCTGTCGTTTAAAAAGGTTCGTATCGTAGTTTGCGTATCTGACATACCATATAAATTCGAGCGACAAAGATACATTTTAATTGTATATTATGGATTGTAAATTGTAATTAAATTGTATTTTTGCCAAAACAAATAAAAAAACAAAAATCAATGTCGAAAATAGCAGTTTTAGCATTCAGCGGAGGTTTGGATACCTCGTATTGTGCAAAATATTACAGCAAAGAAGAAGGTTTGTGTATTCACTCGGTTTTGGTAAATACCGGAGGATTTTCACACGAAGAATTACAAGAAATTGAACGCCGAGCAATAGCACTTGGTGTGGCAAAACACGTTTGTTTGGATATTTCGGCAGAATATTACAAAAAATGTATTCGCTATATGATTTACGGTAATATTTTGAAAAACAATACCTATCCTCTTTCGGTAAGTTCCGAACGAATTTTTCAAGCTATGGCATTGGCAAAATACGCCAAAGAAGTGGGTGCAAATTGTATAATTCACGGCAGCACCGGTGCCGGCAACGACCAAGTACGTTTCGATTTGGCTTTTCAGGTAATTTGCCCCGA
Source organism: Bacteroidales bacterium (assembly GCA_031262005.1). GTDB lineage: Bacteria > Bacteroidota > Bacteroidia > Bacteroidales > UBA1715 > WQTX01. The sequence goes on along the minus strand of JAISIO010000125.1, from coordinate 824 downwards.
AATTGAAATTATAACTCCCGTGCGCGACAAAAAATTGAGCCGTGAATACGAAATTGAGTATTTGCGCTCCAACGGTATTGATTTCGATTTTAAAAAAGCTGAATATTCTATCAATCAAGGATTGTGGGGAACAAGCATTGGCGGTAAAGAAACGCTCAATTCATCAACTACTATTCCCGAAACGGCGTATCCTTCGCAATTGAAAAAAACAGAACCGCTTGATGTGGAATTGGAATTTGACAAAGGCGATTTGGTTGCGTTTAATGGCGTGATTTACAAAAATCCGCTTGAGATAATTCAAGAACTGAACAAACTTGCTTCGCAATACGCCATAGGACGCGGAATGCACGTGGGCGATACTATTATAGGCATAAAAGGACGTGTGGCATTTGAAGCAGCTGCGCCTATGATAATTATAAAAGCACACCATTTGCTTGAAAAACACAATCTTACAAAATGGCAATTGTATTGGAAAGAGCAACTTGCCAATTGGTACGGAATGTTGTTACACGAAGCACAATATCAAGAACCGGTGATGCGCGATATTGAAAAATTCTTAAAAAGCACGCAAGAACACGTGAGCGGAAAAGTATTTATAAAACTTGCACCTTACAATTTTACGGTAATCGGTATAGAATCAAAGTATGATATGATGCAAGCAAAATTTGCCCAATATGGAGAAATGAATACGGCATTTTCAGGCGATGATGTGAAAGGTTTTACAAAAATTCTTGCTAATCAAATTAAATTGTATAATTCGGTGGAGGATTAGTTTTTTTGTAGGCTACGGATTTATTTGAATATTTGTAATTTCATATAAAACG
>JAISIO010000063.1 GCA_031262005.1 Bacteroidales bacterium | reverse complement strand
GTAAATGCGTTCGGGAAGGTCAAACCACAATTTGGATTTTCGCCCACGTGAATAGGTTTGCTTATTGTATTTCTACAGCCCCATTGCTGATCTACCACGTTCAGTTGTGCAGTGTAATCGCCTGCTTGGTCGTAGGTAAAGAATACGTCGTCGCTCACATCATTTGTGTTTTCGGTGAACACTCCATCACCTGCAAAATCCCATTGAAAACTAAGCGGAGTAAGGAATGGTGGTGTTTCATTGATAAATTGCACCTCTTTCCCCGGATAAATTTCATCGGGATAACGATAGGAGTTTTCATTTTGAAAATACACTTTTTCCGATGGTTGGAAACTAAAATCAGGTTGTGGCAGTGGGTGTACCTCAACAAAGTAGGTTACTGTTTCTTTACACACACCATTCGCCATATTCAATTCAATTTGTTCCATGCCCTCGTGTGTCCATTCTATGCTTGCTTTAGAGTTATCTCTATTGGAAGACAATGTTCCTAAATCGTTTGTCAAATTCCACGTATACGTGGTGTTATCTTTTTGAACACCATGATTAATAAAAGTATATTCGGTAACATCGTTCACGCAGACATGTAACGGACCTGAAATAATTGCAAATGGTTTTTCGTAAATTCCAAATTCTTCGGTACGAGCTTCAATTGGCGGCGTACATTCGGCTGCATACGCTGGGGGTATAATTTTCACCTTAATTTGCGCACGATAGGTCAATGTATTTCCCCACAATATGGTTACGTTAGGAACTGAGGTTGTTCCGCGCGGTGTTTCCACGCCATCAACCACAGTGCTCCACTGAAATTGCGTGCCCACAGGGAACACGTAGTCGGTTAGTAAATGATACGAGCCGTTGCCGTCTTCGCCTTTACATAATGGTTTATCGCCTCCGATTTCAATTTTTGGTACTGCTTGCACGTCAATAGTTTCCGTATCGGTAGCTTTACAACCTTTTGAGTCGGTAACTTCGTAGTTAATAGTTACATTACGTTGCGCCGCAGCAAATTTCAACGTTGGATTTGCAGCAGTATTATTCGGCGTAAGAGTTCCTGCACTCACCGACCACTTATGAGAATACGCAGGCGTTCCGCTGCCCGCATTTCCCGATAGGGCAATAGGGTCTTCCGTCCAATATGAATTATCGCAATAGGCATCTAAGCTAATGTTTGCCGTAGGATTTTGATTACAGCGCAGGCTATACGTATCGGTTGCCGGCGGACAATCGGGGTTACTCACGGTAAGCGTAATTGTAATTGTTTTGCCAGCATCGGCAGCTCCCGGCGTATACACAGGGTTGGCACTTGTGTTGGACGACAATGAGCCTGCGCCATTGTGCGACCACAGAATAGTTCCATTCCTTGTGGCTGACTGCAATTGGAAGGTGCTATTAGCTCCCGACACACACACTTCGCCTCCGGGTGCGTTGGTAATGTCGGCTTCCGGTTTTGGAGTAACGGTAATAGATACTGAAATTGCGTCGGCACTCACATCGTGTGTACAATTATTATCGCTCACCGAAGTAACCGTGTAGGTTGTATTTTGAGTAGGACTTACTTGCAATATAAATGGATTTTGAGTGATTCCCGCAATAGGTGAATTTGGAATATTTGTTCCGGTAATGGTAAAAGCCGGTGTTCCGGTAAACTCAAATTTCAATTCGGTAGATTCGCCTTCGCAAATAGCATTGCTTGCACCGGCATTGATACTCAGTGCAACCGTTGGCAACGGATTAACCGTAACCGTAACATCTTGTGTGTTTTCACAAGTGGTGGTATTATCTTTTCCGGTAACGGTATAGATAACTTGTGCGTAGGGCGGATTGCTCAAATGTACCGTAGCTTTATCGCCTGAGGCATTTGCTGTTAAGCCGTGCAACTGCGAACCGTCTTTCATAGCCCACGTATAACTGTCGGCTCCCGTTGCGGTTAATAATCCATCAACTTCGCTGCATACCGTCAGTGTATTGTCGGTGTTTACCGTAATTTGCGGCAATTGGTGCACCACAAATGTTACTTCGTCGCTTGCTATTTCTTTATTAGCATTACTTGCATCGAGCACTTTTACCGCAATGGTGTAATTACCGTAGGTTGCAGGTTTTATGGTGTATATAGAATCAGTGGTAGGTTTCACAAGTCCTGCTTTCAGCGTCTCAGTAATTCCGGTAGGGAAAGTCCAATCGAAATTAATATTGGTGTACGTACACGGATTAGTTGGGAGTAATTCTTCACACGTTACTCTCGCCGTAATATCGGTACCAATGGCTTTTTCGCTTTCACACATTTCGTCCACAAGTAATTCTACGGTCAGTTTTGAATTTACTTTCACAACAGACGTATCTACAAGTGGCGACTTTTCACACAGTGCGACACACTGCGCCGGATTAGCAGAATTTGCACAAGCATTCACACAATCGTCTTCTTTGTGGTCGTCGGGAGTGTTCCACACCGAAGTGTTGCGTTCTTTAACCCATGCGGTATTGGTAATTTCTTCGCCATACGCACTTTCGTTTTGCACGGTAATTTCGAGTGTGGCAGTTGCGCCGAAAGCCAAATCGCCAATAACCCAATCGCCGCTTCCGGCATCATAATTTGCTGCGGCAGGCACATGAGAAATATAGCGCATTCCGGCAGGCAATTTATCGTTTAATACAAGATTTTTTACATCATTGCCAAGCGGATCGTCGTTGGTTACGGTAATGGTATACACGCCTTGGTCGCCAATTTCTATTTCGGCATTGTTGGCTGATTTTTCCACATCTACGCACGCACCTCCTTCGGGAATACTAACTGCTTGTTCGTAGTCGCAGAACACAGTTGCATCGCCGGCTTTTGTTGCTTTATTTTTAAACGTGTATGTTTTACCTGCTCTTCCTGTTTTAAAGTAATCATTCGCATCGTTGGTAAAGGTAATGATGTTTCCGCTTTGCGACCATGCCGCATTTGGCGTTACCGAAGAATACAGCACTACCCCACTTGCCGTTTGCACCAATTCCCACGAGCTGCCGGGCACAATGTTTACACTGTATTCATGCACATCGTCAATACATGCTTCGAGGGTAACTTGTGCTTCGGTGTTCGGATTTTGTGAAATAAATACCTCGAAACTATCGCTTGCATCGGCACAAACGCCATTGCTTACCGTAGCGGTAAAAATTACGGTGTTATATACATCAGTTGCTCCTACAATATACACTGGGTCGTCTATATCGTTTACAGCATTTTTCCACGTGCCACTGCCGTTGTGTGTCCATGTAACGGAGCCATTGGCAACGGTTGATTTCAATTGAATTTCCGATGTTCCGGCAACTGCATCACACACTTTGCTTTCGGCTGCGGCATTATCCATTGTAACTGTTGGTGTGTTGTGAATTATCAATTCGTAGGTGTCTGTGGCTTCATCGGAACATTCATTATTTTTGCCTGTTACGGTAAATTCCACCGATTTCGGAGAAATTTCGCCTGCTGCAAAATCGCCGGGAGTGTACACCGGAGTGAGGCTTGTAGCATCATCGAAACTACCCCACACAGGATTCATAGTCCACTGTATATCATCTACATTTGCTATTGTTGCCGTTAGGTCAAACGTGTTTTTCACACCACCGACTTCAATACAAATGGTATTATTGGCATCAAGCGTAGTAATTTCCACTTCGGGCAAAGGCACTACCTGCAATTGATAGTCGGCAGAGTCATTGACACACACGCCATTATTTGCAACAAGAGTAAAGGTAATGGTTTTACCGGCATCGTCGGCGTGCGAAACATATACCGGATTTTCTATGTCATTACTACCTTTCCACGTGCCTTCGCCATTGTGCAACCATTGAAGAGCACCGCCTTTGGTAGTCGATTTTGCTTCCAACTGATATTCGGATCCAACGCAAATTTTATCGCCGGCAGTATTATTAATTTCAGCCACCGGATTATCGTATACGGTAAAAATAAATATTTCACTTACCGGCGGACATTCGGTATTTTCAACCGTAAGTGTAAACACTATTTCTTTGAATAATTCATCAGCGGCAAAGGTTCCGGGTATGTAAATCGGATTGTTTATAGTAGCATCGTCCAAACTTCCCCATGCGGGATTCATTGTCCACTCAATAGTTCCATTGGCGGTAACCGACTGTAATTGATATGTGCCTTCGGCATAGCACATCTCAATTTGAGTGGAAGAAATAGTTGCCGACGGATTGGGCGTTACTTGCACTTCTACCTTGTTGGTATTGTTATAAGTGGTAACGCAACCGTTTGCATCGGTTATTTTTTCTATATCGTAAATAGTTGTTACACTTGGGGTAACGGTAAACGTATATGGATTTGGCGGCGTAGTTACTGTTTTAGTAACTTTTGTTGTTCCTTCCCAATATTCTATCGTAAAATCAGGTTTGCCAACAGTAACGTTAAATTCTAAGGTAGCGTCATCGCCTTCACAAATTGGGCTTGCAGTTGTTGAAATAGTTACATCGGGCAAGGGATTGACTGTGAGTGTTGCATGAGCCGTATCTTTACAGCCTTTTGCATCGGTTGCGGTAACTACATACGTATAGGTAATGGAGTTTGCTGTTGCATTTGCCGGATTTACCGTAAGTTCGTGTGTTGTAACACCCGTTTCATTGTCGTTCCATGGCGCATCGGTTGGCGTTCCCGAAATCAGTTTTTGCCACACATAGCTACCGCCTGTTCCGGCACCGGTTGCGGTAAGCGTAGCAGCATTGCCCACACAGGTTTCAGCGTGAGTTACTGTTATCACAGGCAACGGATGAACTACGAGTTGTATATCCGTTTCGGCTATTACTCTATTTGCGTTATCGGTATCTTGCACTTGCACGCTAATTTCGTAGCGTCCGGCAGCAAGTCCTGCGGTATTTATATCCCAACTTTCGGTGGCGGTCAATTCTGTGCCCGTCCATAAATCGGTATTTTTATTAGAATTAAGTCCTGCGAGAGCATTCCATGTCCATACAAATTGAATGTTGTCAAATACATCATCTTGCTCACGAGTAGCGGTAGCTGTAACAGTTGTTTGCGCATCGCCAAGGCACAATTCCGACGGAATGGCAAGCACCACACTTACGGGACTTATTATTTTCACCACAGAAGTATCTATCAATGGACTACACGAAGCTCCTGTACAATGGTCATCGGGGACGTTCCACACCGAAGTATTACGTTCTTTCACCCATGCTGTGTTTACAATTTCAGAACCTTGTCCGCCTGCATTTTTCACCGTAATAACAAGCGTTGCAGTTGCTCCCGAAGCCAGAGTTCCAATTACCCACTCTCCGATTGCTTGTGTATAGGTACCGTGAGTTTGCGTATGCGAAACGTAGGTCATATAGGCAGGTAACACATCTTCCACTACAATATTGGTAACATCTTTGGTATCGGTGTTTTCTACCGTTATTGTGTACACATTATTGTCTTCAAAATTTATTTCCCCTTCATCGGCACTTTTGTCGAGTTCCAAACACCAACCGCCTGCGGCAAGTGTTACCGTGTTTTCGTAACCGCAATTATCCGCAGTTGGCGCAATTGCTTTAAATGTATATACTTGTTCGGCATCGGTTATTTTTAAAGGATTCTCTAATGCAGAATTTTTCACAGCGGCATCGAAGGTAATAACACCATTATTCACCGTCCAATCAACTGGTGCGGCATCACTCGACGAATATATTACAGTTCCCGAGCCATCTACAAGTTGCCATTCCGGATATGCCACTCCGGTAAAATCGTGCGGAATGTTCATGGTGAATGAAGTGAAATCGCCTATACAACCGGTAAGTGTTTTGTCTTTGTTCTCATTCGGCATAAAGCGTATAATATAGGTATCACTCATTGCATACAAGTCGCTACACGAAGGTTGCGCAAGCGATCCGTCGAAAATGTTAGGAAACATTTCGGGACGTTCGGCAGCGGTAACTCGCCATTGAACTTCGCCTTTAAAGGTTGGGTCGCTCGCTTTTAGTTCCAATTGCGTGTTGTCGGTAAAGTGAAGCACTTCGCCGTAATTCTTCCAATCGGGGCTTAATTTGTTGCCACAATCGCCGCCGTCCAAGCAATATTGAAATTGGAAATATGGGTCGGGGATAAAATCGGTAATTACCGAAACATCATCGAATGGCAGGGCTATTAATGGTATGCTTGCGCTTGTGTCGCACACCAATTTTATTTTTTCGGTAGATTCTTCAGTGCGTGAAATATCCAATTTAATTTGAGGATAACAAATAGTGAGCGAAATATCATCAATCAAAATATCGTTACCAAGCCCCCCTTCGGTGTTGTTGGTTACTTGTATTTTGTAACGAGAACTTTCTACCGGAAATTTCCACGAAAGATTTGCCCACGAACTCGTACCATCTGTTCCGGAGCGCACTATTATATCGCCCGACGATATTGCCGCTATTGTTTGTCCGAATTTCGCACTTTGCGGATCGTTGTCTATCAAATCCAAACGAACATTTACCGGAGCAGGAAGAGTTGTCATACCAACGAGTGCGTTCAAATCTTCTAAATTTGCTTGCAAAGCCAGCTGTGCATCGGTAAGTTTTTTTACCGCATTGTTTATATATGCCGAAAACACAATGTTTGCACCATTTTGCAAAGCAGTACAACCCAAATCTACATCGCGTTCATATATAATTTTATCGGCACCACATCGGTCAATATTCACAAAAAGCATAGCACCGTTGGCATTTCCTGTATGGTCGGTTCCATCCCAATAGTCATTTGATTTTCCTGAGTCTCCTCGACCATCAAAATTATCGGGATTGGTTATCAATGCGTATGTACCGTCGGCTATCCGTTTGGTGAAGTTATATTCCGTTGGTGTTCCCGTTAATTTATCCGTGCTCCACGCCTCTAAGTTTATATTTAGCGGATTGTTACAGATTCTTGTTGCATCTTCGCTTTGATCTCCGTTAGATTCTACTAATCCTGCTGTTTTATTGCACACTACACTCCAATCTAATGTACAAGCGGCACTGGTATAATTAATGCCATACGTACAGCTACTCGGAGACCAAACATTAGTACACTCTCGCAATCCGGTTTTTTGCGCAGCTGTTAGTGTTGAAAAAGGAGGAGTTGGAATAAAGTTACGCAAATATTCAGCCTCATCAATCTCGGCATCAAAACGATAGAAGTGATTTTTCACAAATTCATTGGGGTCGGGAGCAGCATAATCGCTAATTAATTTTGCACCTATTTCGTTGGTGTATGCCTTTCCTTCACTGCTTACATAACTGCGTGAGTCAGAGAAATTTCCAAAATCATCGAAAAACAGTGTTTGTTCGTTTTCGCAGTTACACTTGTAATGCACACGCACCAAAATATCGGTAGAATATACGCTTTCACCGGTAATATCGTTGCGATAGCGTATGCGGTATTTTGCCCCTTCTTCGGGTATAAAATTAAAACACTTATTAGCTCCGCAGGTCGCAGGCGTTACAAATGCCGGTTGCCAGTCCGTAGCGGTAATATCAAGCGTTTGTTTTTCAAGCTCCATACTGTAACATTCCGCCGGAATTGCATCAAAAATATTAATCTCATCACCCTGTGCTATTTGATATTCTTTGGCATTGAGTTTAAATTTGCTCGACGTTACATTCACAGCCGTTATTTGTATTTTTGTTAAAGCCTCTTGTGCGGTCATGGCAGCGCAATCATTTGCTATCACTTTTCCGGTAAGTCCTATTGTTGTTGCCACATCGGTAACGCCATCGGCGGCTTTTGCTTTCAAAGTCAAAGTGCCGGTGTACTCGCCTACGGCTAAACCTTTGGCTAATTGCAGATTCACCGTACCTGTATGGGGAGAAGCAATTGTAGTATTATCAACGGTAAAATTAGCGTTGCCGAGCGTAAGAGCTATATCGTCGGTATTTAAACACACTGCTTCTACACTCAGTGCTTTATCTAACGATGGTCCGTTCCCTAACACGTATGCGCCAACATATAAAGGGTCTTCGCGTACAATAATTTCACCACCGGTTACAATACCGCTCACGGCAATTTCCGTGTAATTTCCGTTACCAACCACCGTTGCCCGTATCACGCCTTCGTTTTTCCCCACAGGGGCTGTGGCTTTGGTTCGCACATATACTTTTTTATCGCCAAGTGCCGGTTGTACTGTTACAGAAGAGGAAAATGGTCCTTCTGCTTTTTTGCTAACTTCAAACTTATTATCTATTTCTATAAGAACATCGTTGGTGCTACACAGTATTTCCACCTCAAAACTACTGGTATCCGATGCTGAACTCACACAAGTTTCTTCCAATCGCACGGCTGTTTTGTTAAACTGTACTGTTGGACCTATCACCGTTCCTATCACGGCAAATTGGTCAAGAAGAGGTTTTGCTCCGTATGAATCAAAAAATTGTATTGTACCCGTTACTTTACCCAAAGTAGCATTTGCCTTGGTACGCACATATACCGTTGTTCCATGAGCAACGTTGTTTAGCGTTTGGGCATAACCGGCATCTGCCGCCAACGAAATTTCAAATTCGGCACTTACCGTAATATTTACCGGAATACACGAACCTTGTACCTCAAAACTCGAAGGAGCCGATTTTTCAGAGGCACAAGCGGCAGATTCTACATATATATCCGCTTTCGGACTTAAGAGTTGTGCCGAAGCAATTTCGCCCGTGAGCGAAATTGCTTGTACGCCGCCCGTACTATTTTGCGTATTCAATTGAATACTGCCCGCCATTGCGGTTCCGGGAACGCCACCGCTTTTTAGGCGTACATATACCGTTTTGGTTGCAATATCGTTGTAGATATTTTCGGGGGAGTATGTCAATGATGCATCATACGTTGTATTGTCTGCTGAAATTTCATACCCTGCAGGGGCTGTTACCGTTACGTCGCCCTCTAAAGCTCGTGCATGAAATTGGAATGTTTTTGCTTGCGATGCTTCGCTGTAACAAGTTGTAAAATCTACCAAGCCTGTGGGCGGCACCGGATTGCTAACAACAATTGTAGGTACGCATATATCCTTTACCACTTGCGCCGAGGCATAATCAATGCCTGCAACGCCTTCGGCTAAATTGACGGCATTACAATTTTGGTCGTAATAGGTGCTAACAATCAAATTGACTGCCCCGCTTGACGTAAAATTTGTTGCACACACAGCCGATTGAACGAAAGTGCCTACGGTAACACCGCCCGTTCTGTCTATAGCTATTGTTTGTCCGCAGCCGCTCGACATATCAAGGGTTAAACTCGGTGCGTTCCACGTGCCTTGATTATTGCCGTTGCCATAGGTCAGGTTTCCGGTTACTTTGAGAGTTCCGGTTCCTGTTATTGCTGCGCGATTAGAGCCATCGGTATTCGCGCTAAAATTGCCCCCTACTGCTACCGTTCCGTTAATATCGAAGGCGGCATCGCCATTATTTGCTCCTATGTGAAAATCGCCACCTACGGTGAACGAAGCACCAGCACTTACCGGAAGGCTAATTGCTCCATTACTACTTGTGAAACTGAAATTGCCGGCAATATCTATCGAAGCATTCGCTCCCACAGGAATAGTCATCGCATTATTTTTATGCGTAAGGGTCATATATCCTCCCACCACAAGCGATGCATTATCCGCCAGTTCTACACCCGCAGCAGAATTTTCATCTGTTGCTATAACATTTTCGACCACAGTCAAACTTTGTCCGTCAGCAATAAGCACGAGCAATTTTTTATTTTCGGCATCTATTGTAATAGATTTACAGTGTGCTTTGGTATCAACGGTAAGTGTTACATCACTATTATTATTGTTACACACTATTACATCGTCCACCGCAGTAGGTAGCATTGTTGCAGGCGTCCCCCCCGAACCATTGCTGCAATCAACCGTGCCGGTTTTCCATTTGCTAAGATCGCTCCAATTGCCGGTTCCGGTAAAATAAAACGTCTCCGAAGCCTTATCCAAAACATCGCCGGTAAGTGCAATCGTTTCCGTAACTGTTCCCGATTCCAAAGTTATATTGCCTGTTGGACTTGCAGGTGCCGTTAGCGTAGGGTCTATACGCACGTAAAGCGTTCCGCCTGCTGCTGGTAATGTAGCTGTGGGGGCAAAAGTTGTTCCATCACTTGAAACTTGAAAATCCGTTGGTGCTTTTACGGTTATTGGGTCAGACAAACACAAACCTTCAATAGTTACGGTTTGTTCTTCAGGCGAGCTTACTGTTACATACGTTAAAGCAAGCGTTGCTTTGTTCGATTTTATAACGCCGGCAGCAATAGTTTCTATGGTGAGAGGTATTGTTTTCACGTCGGGAGCTACACCATCAAGAGCTGTGCAGGTAATGGTTGCGGGAGCAAGCGGCGCAACAGCACCAGTGTATTCAACCGTAACCAACAAACCGGCTTCTCCGTCTGCTTTTGAAATTTCCAACGTTGCCACACCATTAAATGTAACGTCCGGATTGTCCGATGTAATTGCAATACCCGGATCATTCAAATTTGTACCTGTTATGGTAAATGTTTTTGTAGGAAACGCTGCGTCTCCGGTACAATTAGTCATTCCCAACGATGTTTCCGAGATTGATTTTATTTTTGGTCCGCATAAGGGGGCGGCAAACGAGAATGTTATTTCACTATCGGAAACTACCACATAAATATCCTGTCCGCTTGTTGCTCCAAGCGTAGATTCAATTGCGAACACATTGGCAGTACCTGTCCACTTGGCTGCATCGGTTATTTTACACCCTGTCAAAGCTCTGCCCGTAGCATCTTGTATGTATGCTCCGTTATATTCTATAAAAATCCATGGGGTATTTGCCCAACTTTCTGTTGTAAAAGAAAATTGCGAACCTGCGCCACACGAGGTTACTGTTCCGACAGCCATAACACCATCGCCACCTGTTGAAGGAACTACCTGCCCTTGCGCCGCAAAAGCAACAGTTACACTTAATAAAACACTTGCAACAAAGCGAAAAACGTTACATTTTGAATTTTTGCGAACGCGAGTAAATAATTCCATAAGCGGTATTTTGAGTGGTGTATCTTGTTTTTTCTTATACTATAACAGCTAAGACTATAACACAACGCAAAATGTTGCACATAAAAATACATTGTGCAAAACATTCATAATTATAGTTATGCTATAATTTGCGCAATTTATGACTTTTTATTAAAATAAAAACAACAAGTTGATTAATTTTTTATGCGTAAAAGCCACAATTGTAGTCGAACTCACATAATGTTTTTCATTTTCTGTAAAATGCTGTATATTTGCGGGGAAATAAAATGAACAGTGGCATCTAAAATACGTTGCTGATGCCTGAAATGAGAACGCAATGAATACAACAGACGAATTATTGTGGGTTACCAAAGCAGAATATTCCGATGGATATAAATTGTTACTCACGTTCAACAATAATGCAACAAAATTAGTCGATTTGAAAGATTCCTTATTCGGAGAGGTTTTCGAACCTTTAAAAGATATTGAGAATTTTAAACAATTTAAACTTTCCGATTGGACAGTTGAATGGTACAATGGTGCAGATTTTGCACCTGAATATTTATTTGAATTGCAATCGTAATAGGGCAAAAAATTCTTAAAACAATGATACTACAAGCTACCAATATACAAAAATCATTCGGCACTCTTCAAGTGCTCAAAGAGATAGACATTGCCATACATCAAGCAGAAGTGGTATCAATTGTGGGCAAAAGCGGTGCCGGAAAAACCACGCTTTTGCAAATTATAGGAACGCTCCTTACCGCCGACAAGGGCAGTATCTCGATCTGCAACACCGCTATAGAAAAACTTAATGAACGGCAATTGGCAAAATTTCGCAATGAACACATTGGATTTGTATTCCAATTTCATCAATTGCTGCCCGAATTTACCGCTTTGGAAAATGTGTGCATTCCGGCTCTCATTCAAGGGAAATCACACAAACAGGCACAAACACGGGCAAAAGAATTATTGGATTTTTTAAACCTTTCGGAGCGTATGCAGCACAAACCAAACGAACTTTCGGGCGGCGAACAACAACGGGTGGCGGTGGCGCGTGCGCTTATCAACAATCCTTCGATTATATTTGCCGACGAGCCTTCGGGCAATTTGGATATGAAACATAAAACCGAACTACACGAACTGTTTTTTACACTTCGTAACAGTTTTAATCAAACCTTTGTGATTGTTACCCACGACGAAGGGCTTGCTCAACTCTCCGATAGAGTTATTACTATGGAAGACGGGTATATTGTATAGAGACGTGGCGTGCCACGTCTTTATCCTCAAAAGAGACGCAGCACGCCGCATCTTTATTCTCAACGGAGACGCAGTACGCCACGTCTCTACTGCCTTACAATAATGCCAAATCCGCAATCGTAAAAATTCCAAAAACAATACTTGCGCAGCCATTTGCCGTAGCAAAAGCCATATTGACACGTGAAATATTTTGCGGCGAAACTATGGCATGCTGAAATACCAAACAGGCAACAAACAAGGTAGCTCCGACCCAATACAACACCGAAAAATTACCGACAAAGCCTGCCAACAAAACCAATACAACGGTAATACAATGTATCGCTATTGAAATACCGAGCGATTTTGCTCGCCCAAATCGAACGGGAATACTGTGCAATGCCTGCGATTTATCAAAATCTTCGTCCTGCAAAGCATATAAAATATCAAAGCCACCCGACCACGTGAGCACTATGACTGAAAATATGATAGGTAGCACGGCAAATTCGCCCGTAACCGCTATATACGCACCTATAGGCGAAAGCGACAAACCCAAACCAAGAATGATATGACACCATGCCGTAAAGCGTTTGGTGTACGAATAACCCATAATAACCGCAAGTGCTACCGGCGATAGCACAAAGCAAAGAAAATTAAGAAAATATGCAGCTACCATAAAGCAAAGCGCATTGATGATGCAAAACACCAACGCCGCTCGAGGGCTGATTTTTCCGCTTGGAATTTCACGAACTGCCGTGCGAGCATTCTTGGCATCAAATTCATAATCAATATAGCGGTTAAAAGCCATGGCTGCCGTGCGGGCAAATACCATACACAACAACACTAACACAAGCGTTAGCCATGAAAACAACGCTTCGCCGGAACCAAAAACCGCCAAACAAAAACCTATTGCAGCAAAAGGCATGGCGAATATGGTGTGGCTGAATTTTATGAGGGAGAAATATTTTAACAT
>JAISIO010000133.1 GCA_031262005.1 Bacteroidales bacterium | reverse complement strand
TGCCGAAGTAGAAGCAGCTACCGAAGAAACTCCGGCAGCGGAATAAATGTAGAAATCTTTATAGAAAAAGCCTAATTTGAAAGTTCCGCTTTCTTGTTAGGCTTTTTTTTATGCGCTATTGTACACGTTACATTTTCTAATAACTTCTTTAACTCCTCCAACTTCTTAACTCCTAATCCATGACTTTCCCTCTCATAGAACAATGCCAACCCATAGGCTATGTGGTAAAACCCTACGGCGGAAACGGAACTGTGATCGTTGCGCTTAAAACGATAGAAAGCGACGAACTTGCACAACGGAAATATGTGTTGCTCGATATTCAACACAAGTTAGTGCCGTTCTTTATAGAAGAATGTTTTTGCAAAAACAATAATGTGTATCTTAAATTTAGTGATATTCATTCGGTAGACGATGCCGAAACAATTGCCGGAATGCGAATGTACATAGAACAAACCGACGATGTTGAGAATGATGATGATCACGACCTTGTTTCGTATACGCTTTTCAATGCGGCTCACGTTGAGGTGGGAGAGATTACCTCTGTGTTGGAATATCCCATGCAGCTATTGCTGGAAGTGGAAACAGCTGAAAACACGCACATATTAATTCCTCTGGTTGATGAATGGATTGTGGAAATTGACGAACAGAAGCGTTCGATTACAATGAATATTCCCGAAGGATTGTTGGGATTGAACGAATAAAGTGCTTGAAAAGGCATTTTCCGCAGGAAATTTTTAGACCGCTCTTTTTGAATTACAATATAATACGTTATATTTGCGCAAAATTTACAGGCATTCGTAACGTACATAAATTACAAACAAAAATAAAACAATGACAGCAAATCTTAATCAAAACAAACATAATGCTCCGCAGTGGAAAAATATGGTTGTTCTTTCGAGTTTCCCGAAAAACTTGCAGGGACTCAATACATTAGCATCAAATTTATGGTGGACTTGGAATTATGAAGTAAAAGACTTATTTCAGGAAATTGACGAACAATTGTGGCAAGAAACACAAAATCCTATTGACGTATTGAAAGAAATAAGCATGGCACGCCTGCAAGAACTTGAGAAAAATCAAGGATTTATGGCACGCTATCATGCAATTCTTGAAAAATTCGATAAATATGTTTCGCTCAAACCCGATGCTTCAAAAGCTCGTATCGGTTATTTCAGTATGGAATATGGTTTGGACGATTCTTTGAAAATTTTCTCAGGTGGTTTGGGTATTCTTGCCGGCGATTATTTGAAAGAAGCCAGCGACACCAATACTAACATGGTTGCTGTAGGTTTTTTGTATAAATACGGCTATTTCCAACAACAACTTTCGCTCGACGGTGAGCAAATGGCTATTTATACGCCACAATCGCCTTCGCAATTGCCTATTCAGTTGGTGAAAGATGCGAAAGGGAATAATATTACCGTACAAGTAGGTCTGCCCGGACGCATTTTGAATGCTCAAATTTGGTTGGTGAACGTAGGTCGTATCAAATTGTATTTGCTCGACACCGACATTGCCGAAAACAGCGATGAAGATAAAACAATAACTCACGCCCTTTACGGTGGTAACAACGAAAACCGTTTGAAACAAGAAATGTTACTTGGTATAGGCGGTGTTCGCTGTTTGGAAGCTGTGGGAGAAAAAATAGACGTGTTCCACTGTAACGAAGGACACGCTGCATTTATCAATCTTGAGCGTTTGCGCAAATTGATTAAACACGAAAGTTTTCCATTCCCCAAAGCGTTGGAAATAGTTCGTTCATCTACGCTTTACACCACTCACACGCCAGTTCCAGCCGGACACGATTCTTTCCCCGAAGATTTGATGATGACCTATTTAGGACAATTTCCCGAACGCTTGCAATTGCAATGGAACGAATTTATGAATTTGGGTAGAATGTATGCCGATAATCATGGTGAAAATTTCTCAATGAGTAATTTGGCTATTTGCACATCGCAAGAAGTGAACGGGGTGAGCCGTTTGCACGGTGAAGTATCGAAAGATATGTTCAAAGATTTGTGGCCCGGTTACGATGTGAGCGAATCGCACATAGGCTATGTTACCAATGGTGTACACTACGGAACATGGACTGCAAAAGAATGGCAAAAATTATACGCCGCAACATTCGGCGACGGATTTTTGGATAATCAATCGAACAAAAATCACTGGAACAAAATTCATTCTGTAGGCGATGATTTAATTTGGGATATTCGCCAAGCACAACGCGAAAAATTGGTTAATTTCGTGAAAGAGCGTTTGCGCAAAACGTGGACAGAACGATATGAAGATCCGAAAAAACTCCTTAAAATTATTCAATCGGTTAATAAAAATACGCTTACAATTGGTTTCGCTCGCCGATTTGCAACCTATAAACGTGCCTATTTGTTGTTCAGCAACTTAGATCGTTTGAGCAAAATTGTGAACAATCCCGAACAACCGGTACAATTTATTTTTGCTGGAAAAGCTCACCCGAACGATAAACCGGGTCAAGATATAATTAAAGAAATTGTGCGCATATCGAAATTGCCCGAATTTTTGGGTAAAATTATTTTCCTTGAAAATTATGATATGAACTTGGCGCGCAAACTTGTGCAAGGTGTTGATATTTGGTTGAATACCCCAACTCGTCCACTCGAAGCATCGGGAACAAGTGGTATGAAAGCCGTAATGAACGGTGCAATGAATTTTAGCGTGTTAGACGGCTGGTGGTGCGAAGGTTACAAAGAAGGAGCAGGTTGGGCATTGCCAGAAAAACGCACCTATACAAATCAGGATTTCCAAAACCGTTTAGATGCTGAAACTATTTACAGTATTTTGGAAAATGAAATTGTGCCGTTGTACTACGATAAAGGTATTGACAATATTCCTCACAAATGGGTGCAATACGTGAAAAAATGTATTGCCGAAATAGCACCGGAATTTACCACAAAACGAATGATTGAAGATTATCATAATCGTTTTTACTCAAAATTGGAAGCTCGCAAACGTATGGTGTGTGATAATAACTATGCAGTTGCCGAAGAAATTTACCAATGGAAAAAGAATGTAGCCGAAGTGTGGGATTCTATTTATGTGGTGATGAACGATTTGAAAGTAACCGATTCTTTGGTACTTGGTCAGTCGTACAAAGCAACCGTAAAAGTAGATTTGAAAGGTTTGAAACCCGAAGATATTCGTTTTGATTTTGTAATTACCGAAACGAATAAAGAAGGCGTAACCGAAACCGTTTCACGCGACACCTACAAATTTGTAAAAATGGAAGACAATCTTGCTGTATACGAATTAGATGTAACGCCAAATCACTCAGGTATATTCAATTATAGTGTGCGTATGTATCCGTATGCCGATTTCTTGCCATATCGTCAAGATTTCCCTTATGTAAAATGGTTATAATACTATAGCTTTGTTTCTAAAAATGGCTTCGGAATTGCTCTGGAGCCATTTTTTTATGTATAAATTCCTTTATGACTACTTGGCAAAGCTCCAAAATTACACCAAACAAGAGGCATGAAAACCTCATTTCTACCTAATTGTAATAACAAAACAACCTCAGTAGAATAAAAGCAATAATACATATTCCAACCTCATTGCGTTTAATAAGGGAATGAGGTTGATTGGGCGGGTGTTTAACCAGTCCTACTGAGGTCGTTTTGTTAAATTATGAGGTGAAAAAGAGGTTTTTACCAAATGAATTTAGATAAAACACCAAGTGTTCATAAAATTCTTTTACCGCAAAGAGCGCAACGTTTACCGCAAAGGTCGCTATGGCTTTGTGTGCCTTGCGTAAATCTTTGCGAACGTTGCGGTTTGTTTTTCTTACCACAAGGTTCACAAGGGATTTCACTAAGAACACTATTTTCTTTGTGTAAATACGCCGTTAGCCCTACAAAAGCAGTGATAGTTCCGATTATAACTGCTTTTTTTGTGCCTTATTTTAAAATTTCAATAAATATGTCAGAAAAAACAGTTCGTCTCAGTGATTGCATCAACGATTTTATTCTTCATTGCCGGTATGAGAAAAATCTAAGTCCCAAAACGATTAACGCCTATTCCATTGATTTGGAGCAATTTCAATCATTTATCAATAAACAGAAAGGCAATCCAGCTATTTGCAGTGTATCGAAAGAATTGATAAAAACCTATTTACAGTCGGTGTATCACTTCAAACCCAAAACGGTGAAACGCAAAATAGCCTCACTCAAAGCCATGTTCAACTACTTGGAATACGAAAACGATGATTTTTTTAATCCTTTCCGAAAAATAAAAATCAAACTGAAAGAAACGAAAACACTGCCTACGGTAATGACAATAGGCGAAGTGAAAAAGATTCTTAGCCTATTGTACGAAGACCTGAACGGCAACTCGAAACCGGACTGTTATACCTATAAGGCTCAAATTCGGAACATTGCCATGATTGAACTTCTTTTTGCAACCGGCTTGCGCATTTCCGAATTATGCAACTTGAAAACAACCGACATTGACCTGAAAACGGGAAGCATTAAAGTGCTTGGCAAAGGCAGCAAAGAACGGATTATTCAACTATGCAATCCCGACATTAAATCGTTACTGAAAAAATACAAGAAACTCTACGCCGACCACATAGAAGATGAACAAAACTTTTTCATAAACCGTATAGGAAAGCCTGTTTCCACCCAGTCGGTCAGGCTGATGCTGCGGCAGTATGTGCAACGAGCAGGTATTGCAAAAAAGATTACTCCACACTCGTTTCGCCACACGTTTGCCACGCTGTTGCTCGAAGAAAACGTGGACATTCGCTACATTCAAGGTATGTTGGGGCATAGCAGCATCAACACCACCCAAATCTACACACACATCAACACCGAAAGCCAAAAGCGAATTTTAACAACCAAACACCCTCGGCGAAAGTTGAAGTTTGAGGTTTTTGAGTGATTGATAACTATTTATTATGGGTGATAATCAATTAAAAAATAATGAACCCACGATAGTGGCATCGTATGCAAAATTGAATTTACTATTAAATGTACAATCAAAAAGTTTTAATGGGTATCA
>JAISIO010000121.1 GCA_031262005.1 Bacteroidales bacterium | reverse complement strand
AAACGACTATACGCCACCTATTTGGGCGGCACAAGTGCCGAAATGCCCCACAGTTTGATTGTCAATTCCCACAATGAATTGCTCATACTCGGCACCACCGGTTCGGCAGATTTCCCTGTGAACAATGCTATTCAATCCACATTTGCCGGTGGAAAACCCACACTCTACGACGGAGCAATAGAGTTTCAAAACGGCGTGGATATGTTTGTCTCACGATTAAGTGCCGACGGCTCGCAAATACTTTCATCGACGTTTATGGGCGGTAGTGCCAACGATGGCTTGAACTACGAGAACGAGACAGGCTGGGAATTAGAATATGGCAGAGATTCGCTCTACTACAACTATGCCGACGGTGCGCGCGGCGAAATTATGATTGACACTCTCGACAATATTTACGTGGCTTCCACCACATTTTCCACCGACTTTCCGGTAAAAAACGCTTTTCAGGCAACTTCGGGCGGTTCGCAGGACGGGGTGGTGTTCAAACTCAATGCCGACATGAGCAACCTTGAATGGAGCAGCTACATTGGCGGCGAAAGTAAAGATGCTGCCTATTCCATTACTACCGATAAGGACGGCAATGTATTTGCCACCGGCGGAACGTGTTCGCAACTGATGAACGTTCCGTTTTCGGGATTTATACCTAACAGAATAGGCGGCACGGTTGATGCCTTTCTTATAAAACTCGACCAAGGCGGAAATTTGCAGGCAGGCACCTATTTTGGTTCCGACCGCTACGACCAAGCGCATTTTGTGCGCTGCAATTCTTTGGGCAATGTGTTTCTATTCGGGCAAACCACAGCAACCGGTTCTACGTTGATTTACAACGCTCAGTTTAATCAACCCAATAGCGGACAGTTTTTGGTGTCGTTCAGCAACGATTTATCAACCCTCAATTGGAGCACCGTGTTTGGGAGCGGCATAGGCACGCCTAATATTACGCCCACCGCTTTTGAAGTGGATATTTGCAATCGCATTTACTTAGCCGGCTGTGGCAGAGAATGGCCTATTACTTATAATGCTCTTGGCTGGCTGGCACTGCGTGGCAACAAAAATATGCCCATCACGCCCGATGCCTATCAAAGCACCACCGATGGAAAGGATTTTTATTTGATGGTAATAGACGACGAAGCAAAAGAATTGGGCTACGCCACCTATTTTGGCGAACAATATTATGCCGCCTGCCCATATAGCGGACGCGACCACGTGGACGGTGGTACGGCTCGTTTCGACAAGAAAGGTAATATTTATCAGAGTGTGTGCGCAAGTTGCGGCGGCTATACGGCTTGTCAAGGTTTTCCCGTTCACCCCAAACCCGGAGCGTGGAGCACGAGTAATAATTCTGCGAATTGCAACAATGCCGTATTTCGCTTTTATATTGGATTCGGTTTGCTCGTTGCCGATTTTGAATTGCCCGAAATAAGCTGTTCTAACAACGAATTGACTTTTATCAACAAATCGCAACACTTGTACAACAATCCGCAACTTACCTACGAATGGTACGTGAACGGCGATACGATAGTTTCTACCGACGAACATTTAACCCATACTTTCTCAGCACCCGGCGAATATGAAATACTATTGATTGTGCGCGATATTTCTTCGTGCAATTTGGAAGACAGCATTACGAAAAAGTTAGTAATTACCGAACAATTAGCCTACGACGTGTTGCCTGCAAAATATATTTGCGCCGGCGAAACCATTGAAATAGGCATTCCCAATGAATATAATCCCAACTACATATACACATGGACGCCAAACACAGGACTTGCTACGCCCGACCGTCCGCAAACCGAAGCCACACCTGGCGAAAACACCGATTACGAACTTAGCGTGGCAAACAATTGGTGTAAAACCATATATACCCAATCGGTGAATGTGTTCAAAAACGATTATCAAATAGTGAAACTCGAAGTTATCCAAGGCAGCGAAGAACGCAATCCGGTGTGTTCCGGCGACTGGTACACCGTAACGGCTATTACCAGCGCCCCCACCCGACGCTATATGTGGTCTACTTCGCCAACGTTCAATCCTATTCTTAATTCCGACTTTTCGCAAAATTCCATTACCGTTATGCCCACGGGCAATGAAACGTATTACGTGCGCACATTCAGCGAATTTTGTAATTTTCAAGACGAAGCAAGTATCGAAGTCAAAGTTTCGTACAACGATGTTGAACCCTTTGGAGACAAAACAATATGCCTTGGCGATGACGCTTCAATTGGGGTGATAAACTTATACCCCACAAACAACATGAGCTATTATTGGACTCCGCAAGAGCCGATAGTTTCGGACGCAGAAACGGCAACGCCTGTGGTGAAACCAAACGAAACAACCGATTTTAGGGTAGAGGCAAAAAATCAAGATGGCTGCGTAACAATAGATACGGTACACGTGGAAGTGAATGATTTGCACATAGAAACACTTGTCAATACGCCTATTTCATGTTTTGGCGAAACCGATGCTGCTCTTGCCGTTACGCACCTTGGTGGCAGTGCTCCGTACACCTATCTATGGAATGACGGCGATAGCAATCCTGCAAAATCTAATTTGGGCGCAGGCAGCTACATTATTACAATTACCGACAGCATGGGCTGTGCGGTTGCCGAAACATTTGAAATAATTGAACCTCAACCGTTGCAATTACAAACCGTAGAAGCATCGGACGTGAATTGTGAAATTGCCTGCAATGGTTCAATTCAACTACACATAGAAGGCGGAACGCTGCCATATACCGTGCAATGGAGCAACGGAGAAGCCACGCAGAATGTACGGAATTTGTGTAAAGGAATATATACCGCCACCATTACCGATGCTCACAATTGCCCGGCAATTACCACACAGGAAATTACTATTTCGGTTGCCAATAAAGTGCCGCTGTTAGATGCTACTGCCAATGCACATTTTGATGCAGCAAGCAATGCTTATGTGGTATATAAAGGACAAGCCGTACAACTTTCGGCGTTACCCACTCCCGAAGCAAATGTATCATACATGTGGACTCCAATGGTGTGGATTGAAAATGCGTATTCGGCTTATGCCACCGTAACGCCACCGCAAAGCTACACCTACATAGCTCACGCAAGCGATGCGTATGGCTGCGAAAATTTAGATACCGTGCATTTGCAAATAGTTGAATGGGACTGCTCCAAAGAATTTGTTTTTGTACCAACCGCCTTTACCCCAAATAGCGATGGTTTGAACGATATGTTTCAAGTAAAAAGCAATGCAATTACCGAACTCGAATTTGCAATTTACGACCGCTGGGGCGAAAAACTATTTGAAACCACCGATTTGAATGCCCAATGGGACGGAAAATACAAAGGAAAACCATTGGAACCACAAGTGCTGGTGTACTATATTCACGCTCGCTGCTTGGATAATCGGGAATTTAGGGATAAGGGGAATATTACGATTATAAAATAACGGAATAACAGAATAACGGAATAATTGAATAGTGGAATTTTTTACGTTCAAGATTTCAGTTATTCAATTATTCCGTTATTCAAAACTACATAGTATGGAAGGATATAAGTATAGAGACGATTTAAAGCAAAGAACAAAACAATTCGTTTTGCGAATAATAAAATTGTATCAATCGTTGCCAAAAACTCAGGAAGCTCAAATTATAGGTAAACAATTGTTGCGGTCGGGAACTTCTATTGGAGCAAATTACCGCGCTGCCTGTAGGGCACGTTCAAATGCAGAATTTTACAGCAAAATATCTATTGTAATAGAAGAAGCTGACGAAACAATGTTTTGGTTAGAATTATTGTGGGAAGCCACTATTGTTAAACAAGAATTATTGCAAAATCTCTATAACGAAAATGAAGAAATAGTAAAAATCATGATTACATCACGCAAAAATTCACAAAAAAAATAAATTCAATTATTCGGTTATTCAATTATTCAGTTATTCAATCCTCATGAATTTCACACAACGTATCATATTAAGCCTCTGCCTCTGCGTTGGAACAAGCACCATGGTGCTTGCTCAGGATATTCATTTTTCCAATTTCTTCACCAATTCGCTCAACGTAAATCCTGCCATGACGGGCTATATGAAGGGAAAATGGCGTTTTAATATTACTGCCCGCGATCAATATCGCACGGTAGCTGTGCCTTACAAAACGCTTTCGTTAGGCATTGATACTCGTTTGAAAAAAAAATATAGTTCTACATCGTCGGCAGGCATTGGGCTGTTGTTCAACTACGATTTATCTGGCGATGCGCAGTATTCTGCTTTGCAAATAGCCGTTCCGGTAGCCTTGCACCTACCACTCAATCAGTGGTGGAGGCTTTCGCCGGCACTCATGCCCGGCGTTGGGTTTCACTCGCTCGATTACAGTTTACTCCGTTTTCCCGACCAATTCAACGGTACTCATTTTGACCCGAATTTGATTACGAACGAAAATTTTGAACTAACACGAAAAACGTTTTTTACTATGGGTGCCGGCTTTATGGCAACATTTACACCAAGTTCGTTATATTCCTACACACTTGGATATGCTGCTTACAATATTAACCGTCCCAATATTTCGTGGTTTAACAATACTGAAGCTCATCTGCCGTTGCGCTCGCTTATTCACGGTATGGCATGGTTACAGCTTAGCTCCGATTTCGACTTTGTGCCTCAGGCAAAAGTACAGTTTCAAGGCAGTCAACAGGAATTTCAGTTTGATGCGATTGGAATAAAATACTTCAACAATTCTTCATTATACAAATGCCTATTCGGCGTATCATATAGAGCAAAAAATAATGATGCGCTGATTGTAACTATAGGCTGTAATGTTTCGGGCTACGACATTATATTCAATTACGATATAAATATTTCGCAACTTCGCACCGCCAGCAGAGGACACGGAGCCTTTGAATTGACCGTAACAAATATAATTTTGGACGGAAGAAAACGAACTAAGCGAGCGGCTGTGCGCTGTCCGGGATATATTTGATAGTGATTAGAATGTAGAGTGTAGTTTGTCATTTTCAATTTTTAATTTTTAATTTTCAATTATCTTTGTGTTATGCATCAAATTAAAAATTCTACCGTTATTGTAGCTCCGCTTGATTGGGGATTAGGGCACGCAACACGCTGTATTGCAATTATTAAAACATTGCTACAAAACTCCAATCGCTGTATTATAGCTTCGTCGGGACGTTCGTTGGAGTTACTCAAACAGGAATTTCCAATGCTTGAATGTGAAGAAATTCCTTCGTACAACATTCGGTATGGAAAAAATACTTTTGATACATTTTTTAAACTTTTAGTACAAATTCCCAAAGCTCTGTTTGTAAAAAACACGGAACAAAATATAGCCAATACTCTGGTAGAAAAATACAATGCCCAATATATTATATCCGACAATCGCTTTGGAATGCACTCGCCACTGTGCAAGTCAATTTTTATAACACATCAAATCCGCATACGTTTACCTTTGCTTGTTCGTCCTTTTGAACGCTTATTTTTTACCGTAAACAAAGCCATGATTTCGCAATTCGATGAATGTTGGATTCCCGACTATGAGGATTCGGACAATATTTCAGGTATGCTTTCGCATAGCTGGCAAGTGCCGAATTCGTATTTTATAGGTCCGCTTTCGGCTCGCAAACAGGAACATTCGCTTACCAATTACGATGTGGTTGCCATACTTTCGGGACCCGAACCGCAACGGGGAATGTTTGAACAACTGCTCCGTGATATTTTGCCCGATTTACCCTATTCATCGTGCTTAGTACAGGGTATTCCTGCTCTGCACAATCAATCGACGCAAGTGGGAAATTGCACTATTCAGCCCTTTGCCACCAATTACGAAATCAATCAATTACTGAACGGCGCAAAAATCATTCTCTCCCGTTCGGGCTACAGTTCCATTATGGATTACGAAAAACTGCAATTGCGAGCTGTTTTAGTTCCCACACCAGGGCAAAGCGAGCAAGAATATTTGGGGAAATATTTGAGCAAAAAATTACGCTATTGGACAATTGCACAAAACCAATTACGCAAAAAATTGCCCGAAGTGTTGCGAGAGATTTTAGAGTAACTTTCCTAAAAATTCCTCCTCACTCACAATTGGAATACCCAGTTGTTGCGCTTTTTCCAACTTACTCGGACCAATACCTTCGCCGGCAAGTATAAAATCGGTGTTTTTAGAAACCGACGATGCATTTTTTCCGCCGTGCGCCTCTATGAGCGCTTTTAGTTCATCGCGACTTTTAGTTGCAAACACACCCGATACCACAATTGATTTTCCTGCCAATGCCTGCGAAACAGGTTCGGCTTGCGCTTGTTCCGTTTCCAACACTTGCAGTTGCACGCCGTGCTCACGCAGTTGCTCTATAATGGCTCTGTTTTCCGGATTTTTCAAAAACTGTTTCACGCTTTCGGCTATTTTGCTTCCCACTTCGGGAATGGCTTCCAAATCCATAATGGAAGCTGCCGCAATAGCATCAATTGACGGATATTTTTTTACAATTGTTTTTGCAATAGTTTCACCCACATGGCGTATCCCCATAGCAAAAAACACTTTGGCAAAGGGCACTTTTTTAGAATCTTCAATACTTTGCAGTAAATTTCGTGCCGATTTTTCGGCAAAGCGTTCCAACTGTATTACACTATCATACGTAAGCGTATATAAATCAGCATAGTTTCGTATAAGATTTGCTTTAAACAGCTGGTCGATAGTAGCCTCTGCCAAACCAATGTTCATAGCTTTGCGCCCCACGAAATGCTCTATTTTCCCCTTAATTTGCGGAGCGCAGTGTTCGGAGTTCGGACAATAAAAAACCGCCTCGCCCGGCACTCGCACAAGTTCGGCACCACATTCGGGGCAGTGCGTTATAAATTCTACTCTTTGAGCAAAAAGCGAACGAGTTTGTACGTCGGCACGTGTTACTTTCGGAATTATCTCGCCGCCTTTTTCTATAAACACATAATCGTCTATATGCAAATCAAGTTGCGCAATTTGTTCGGAATTGTAGAGCGACGCTCGTTTTACAAGCGTTCCGGCTAATCGCACCAGTTCCAAATTTGCCACCGGCGTAATGGCTCCGGTTCTTCCCACCTGATAGTCGATACTCAACAAACGTGTGCGCGCCTCTTCGGCTTTGAATTTATAGGCAATTGCCCAACGAGGAATTTTTGCCGTAAAACCAAGTTCCTGTTGCAAACGGATAGAATCAACTTTTATCACAATGCCGTCGATATCAAACGGTAGGGCGGTGCGTTTTTTATCCCACAGTTCTATATAGGCAAAAATTTGCTCAATGGTGTTGCATTTTTGCGCCACCGGCGGCACATTGAATCCCCATGAACGAGCAATTTCAAGGTTTTCAAAATGCGAATCGCTTGGCTGATGGTCGGGCAAATAATACATAAACGCATCAAGCGGACGGCGGGCAACTTGCGCCGAATTTTGTAGTTTCAACGAACCTGCAGCGGCATTACGAGGATTGGCAAAAGGCTGTTCGCCAGCTTCGGAACGCAATTTGTTGAAAGCTTCAAATTTTGCTCTGGGCATACACACTTCACCGCGAATTTCAATTTCATAGGGAAACGAACCGTGCAACAGCGTAGGAATACTGCGAATGGTGCGAGCATTGGCAGTAATGTTGTCGCCCTGCACGCCGTCGCCTCGAGTGAGTGCTCGAGTAAGTGCGCCGTCGGTATATCGCAGCGAAATTGCAACACCATCGTATTTCAGCTCACAAGTATACACAACGTGTTCCATGCCCAACGCTTTTTTCACACGGTTGTCAAATTCTTTCAAATCCTCAAAAGAATAACTATTTGCCAGCGAGAGCATGGGATAGCTATGATTTTCGTGAACAAACTGTTCGTCAATATCGCTGCCCACTCGTTGCGTTGGCGAATTAGGGTCGTTATATTCGGGGTGAGCCTGTTCCAATTGCTGTAATTCGGCAAGAAGTTTGTCGAACTCAAAATCGGAAATCGTAGGTTCGTGTTTTACGTAGTAATTGTAATTGTGTTCGTGAAGTGCTTTGCGCAAATCCAGTATTCGTTGCTGCATAATACAAGTAATTCAAATTTAAACAAAACTACGCATAAATTTTTATTTCTGTATTCCTTCTGTTTTTTCATTCAACACAAAAACATCTCCTTGTGTCTAACCTCCTGCAAACTAACATACTCTACTTGTAACACAGATAGGAATAAATCACAAAAAAATTCACTCTATTGTGCCCACCATACAGTAAACTTGTGTACTTTTGTGCTATAGCAAATATAAAACAACATGATAAAAGAACTCCTCAAAAACAAACACAGTTACCAATGGCAATTTGCCCGCATAGGCGGTACCAATAGAGTAGTAATTGAACGTGGGCAGGATTTATTGCATTTGCACACACTTGACCAAAAATTATGGACGGCTCTTGCTTGTCCGGCAAATAATTTAATGATAGACGAAAAAACATTGCACTACCTTGATGCCGATGACGACGGACGCATACGTGTTCCCGAGATATTAACCGCTGTACAATGGCTCTGCGCAATGGTGAGCGATGTTGAAACGTTTTTTAAAAACTCATCTGAATTCTCACTGAACAATTTCAACGAAAATAATCCCGATGCGCAGACGCTAAAAAATTCGGCTATTACCATTTTGGGATTTCTCAAAGCGTCGTCACTGAATACAATTTCAACCGAGCAAACAGCAAATATTGAACAAATGTTTGTCAATACGGATTTTAACGGCGATGGCATAATCACTACAATTTCGACCACCAACGAAGAAGAGAAAAAAGCAATAGAAACAATTGCTGCCTGCATGGGATCTGTTACCGACCGTTGCGGACTTGAAGGAATCACGGAAGAAAAAATAACCGGTTTTTTCACAGAATGTGCCAATTACTTACAATGGCGCGCAATTGCCGAAAGTAACCCCGCCGAATACCTCCCTTTTGGAACAGAAACTGGCGAATTATTCGCTATTTTCTCCGGAGTTCGCAATAAGATAAACGATTTCTTTTTTCAATGTAAATTTGCGCAATACAACAATGATTTTGCTAACACTACTTTACCGGTAAATTTTGCCGACATACTGCAATCTCCACACGAAAGCGAATTACAGACTATTATCGGTAAACTCCCCGTATATCCCATTTCACCCAATGCTGTACTTGGGTTCTCCGGAAAAATAAATCCGGCATGGGAAACACAACTTTTGCAATTCTACACAAAAATATTTACCAAAGAATATTCGGAAAAATCTATGACCGAGGCACAGTGGCGAAGCATAGAACGTAAATTTGAAAAATACGCCGAATGGCTTACTCAAAAACAAGGTGCAAAAGTAGAAACATTAGATGAAACTGTAATTAGCGAATTGCAACAGTTACAACCTGCCCTACTTGCTCTTATAGCAAAAGACAATGAACAAAAACAAAATGTTGATGCTATGTTTTTGGTTGATAAATTTGTGTGTCTGCATCGTGATATTGTGCATATTTTACGCAATTTCGTAACTTTCCAAGATTTTTATACTTCTGCTGATAGTGCTATTTTTTCTAACGGCACGCTTTTTATAGACCAACGCAGTTGTTCGTTATGTATACCAGTACAGAACGTTGACGCACACACAACATTAGCTTCGCACAGCGGTATGTTTTTAATTTACTGCGACTGCACGCACAAACAAACCAAAGAAAAACAAAGCATAGTAACAGTGCTTACTAATGGCGATATTGACAATTTAATGGTTGGCAGAAACGCCCTATATTACGATAAAAACGGCGAAGATTGGGACGCCACGATTGTGAAAATTATAGACAATCCCATCAGTCTCCGTCAAGCGTTTTGGTCGCCATACCGCAAAATTTCGCAATTTGTGAGCGATCAAATCAAAAAATTCAGCAGTTCGAGAGCAAATGCCGTTGAAGACACTATGAAAAAAGATGTAGAATCGGCTACCGATACCTTAGGAACTACAGCACCTACAGGCGGCACTGCTACAACTGCTTCCGCTTCCGCTGCTGTTCCTTTCGATATTGGTAAATTTGTAGGAATTTTTGCCGCTATCGGTTTGGCAATTGGCGCAATTGGCGGCGTATTGGTTTCTATTGTGAGCGGATTTTTGAAATTAAAATGGTGGGAAATGCCACTTTCCATAATCGCTCTTATGCTTGTAATTTCAGGTCCTGCCGTGCTCGTTGCGTGGTTTAAACTGCGTTCTCGCAATTTGGGACCTATTTTAGATGCTAATGGATGGGCTATCAATGCACGAGCTATTATCAATATTCCTATGGGAAACACGCTTACCGCCATTGCTCAAATTCCTTACAATGCAAAAATCAACATTCACGACCCTTTTGCCGTAAAAACTATGGCTTGGTGGAAAAAATTGCTGATTGCCGTTGGCATCTTAGGTATTGTTTTTGGTGTTTTGTGGTATTTCGGATTGATACAGAAATGGTTTTGCATAGGAATTTAGAAATGTAAGAATGTAGAAATTCTCTACACTCTACACTCTACACTCTACACTCTATTCACTACACTCTACACACTACACACTACACACTACACTCTAACCATTAATCACTAATCCCTAAAAAAAGTGAATTATTTAGAAACTATAGAATGGCTATTTGCACGAGCAGCTTGTTATCAGAAAGTCGGAAGCGCAGCATATAAACCCGATTTAGGCAATACACTTGCTTTGCTCAATGCACTTGGCAATCCCCATAAAAAAATACAATGTGTGCACATTGCCGGTACCAATGGAAAAGGTTCTACCTCACATTTCACGGCGTCTATTCTGCAAGAAGCCGGTTATTCGGTGGGGCTTTACACATCGCCACATTTACTTGATTTCAGAGAACGAATAAAAATCAATGGTAAAAATATCAGCAAACACTATGTTACAGCTTTTATAAGAAAAATAGCAAAACAGATTGAACTGGTTCAACCTTCGTTTTTTGAAATTACCGTTGCAATGGCTTTCGATTATTTTGCAAAGCGCAAAGTTGACTATGCAGTAATAGAAGTCGGATTGGGCGGACGACTTGATTCTACGAACGTTATTACGCCACTGATTTCAGTTATTACCAACATTGGGCTTGACCATACAAATTTACTTGGTTCCACACTCGAAGCAATAGCCGGAGAAAAAGCCGGAATCATAAAAGCAAACACTCCTTGCATAATCGGCGAACAGCACGACGAAACGGAATATGTGTTTGAAGACATTGCTCGCCTGAATAACGCACCACTCCAATTTGCCAGTATTGATTACACCATAAAAACAGCACAACCGGAACATTGGTACGAAAATTTCTCAATTATTCGGCGCGGCGAATTGCTGTATAAAAACTTGCAAAGCGAATTACAGGGCACGTATCAACGGAAAAATATCTGCACCGTAGCTGCCGTATGCGATGAATTGAATAAGCAAGGTGCACGCATTAGTTCTCAAAATTTTAGCGCAGGTTTGGTGCATGTAATAGAAAACACCGGATTGCTCGGACGGTGGCAGATTATACAACGTTCTCCTCTCGTAGTGTGTGATACAGCCCACAATGCCGACGGAATTGCTCTGGCAATGCAACAATTAACAGCACTCCCCACTACCGACATTCACATAGTGTGGGGAATGGTGAATGATAAAGATGTGAGGTCAATTATTCCTTTATTGCCTACATACGCGCAGTATTACATTACCCAAGCACAAATAGAACGAGCATTGAAGGCAGAAGAACTTGCACAATTTTTTACTCAAAAAAATGCACATATCTACGAAAATGTTGCCGAAGCATATACGTCTGCAATACAAAATGTTAGCCCGCAAGGCGTGGTGTATGTAGGCGGGAGCACCTTTATAGTTGCCGAATTTTTATGCAACTTTTTTGCAAAATAATTTGCATGGAATAAAAAAATACATACCTTTGCACCGCATTAAAGAAATGCACCCAACTTGGGGCGAATAGCTCAGCTGGTTCAGAGCATCTGGTTTACACCCAGAGGGTCGGGGGTTCGAATCCCTCTTCGCCCACAAACGAAAAAATCAACCTCTAAACGGTTGATTTTTTTTTGCCCATGAAGTTACTCTGAGGGCGAACAAGATTTTGAATAATAGTTTTGTATATTTGCAGAAACAATTAACAATTACCGTTATGGCAACAGCAGCACAATTACAGTACACTCTTACATTACCGGTAGCAGATAAGGCATTTTTTACCGAATTGCTAAAAAAAACACGTTGGACGGCAGCACCTGTAAAATCAAAAAC
>JAISIO010000104.1 GCA_031262005.1 Bacteroidales bacterium | reverse complement strand
AAATTATCGAAAAATGCTTTTTTAACGTTCAGATACTCGGCAAACGTTTTGTGATAGTCCAAGTGATCTTGTGTTATATTCGTAAAAATTCCACCTGTAAAATCAATTCCGCTAATGCGATGTTGATGAATGGCGTGCGAACTAACTTCCATAAAGCAATGTGTGCAGTCTGCCTGTTGCATAGCGTGGAACAATGCGTATAATTGCACGGTATCGGGCGTGGTATGCGTAGCTTCTGATTTTTTGCCCGCAATATAATTGCGCACCGTAGAAAGTAAGCCGCAGGTGTAGCCCAATTGCGAAAATAGTTGATAGAGTAGGGTAGCGGTTGTGGTTTTTCCGTTGGTTCCGGTAACGCCCACCACTTTGAGTTTTGTGAAATCTATTTCATACCATGCTCGCAACAATTTTCCGCACGCCGCGGCAGAATTTTCTACCTGCACATAGCAAACGTTTGGGTTAATTGTTTGGGGCAATTCTTCGCATACCACGGCAATAGCACCGTTTTCTATAGCTTGTTCTATAAAAGTGTGCCCGTCCACGGAAACGCCTCGTTGAGCAACGAACACAAAACCGGGTTGTATGTTCCTTGAATTGACTTCTACGCCGGCAATTTCTACGGACGCATTGCCCACAACGTGTGTTGCTCCAAGTTCTTCTATGAGTGTGTGTACATGTGTTTCCATAGTCTATCGAAATTCAAGTGTTATTTGACTGTAATTTTGTGTGGGTGTGCCGGCGGCAATTGATTGGCTTACAACTCGTCCGTAGCCGCTGCCTGTGCATATTACTTTTAATCCTGCATTTTCGGCTAAATACACGGCATCTCTCATTCCCATTCCTTTCAAATTGGGCGTAATTTTTTCTCTGTCGTCCACTATGTTCAAAGAGGAATAGTGCATGGTATTTTCCTGTACCGAAGTTTGCACCCAATCGGAATGTATGCGCACTTGCGGCAATTCGAGCAGACGGAAAATGGTGTTAAAATCACCTTCGTAGCCGTTATAAGCCAACGGAATTTTTACATCTTTTCCTTCATCGGCATTCATTTGATTGCGCAATTCATGGTCGCTGAAATAAATGCGGTCGGCTATGCTTTTGAATACTTTGGAAACGCCGCCGCCGCCCACTTCAAAGCCGTCTTTAGCTCCTTGTATCACTACCATGCAGGTGTATTTTGGGTTGTCAGCAGGAAAATATCCGCAAAACGAGCCTCTGAGAACTTTGTCGAAACGTCCGGTTGCTTCGTTGTATGTTTGTGCCGATCCGGTTTTGCCGGCTATGCGGTAATTATTGTTTTTAATATTTTTTGCCGTTCCTGCCGGCGATTCTATCACACTCAGCAGTAGTTCTTTTGCAAGTTCAAGCGTTTTTTGATTGCACACAGCCGGGTTGAGCACTGTGGGTTTGAATTGTTTTACCACTTCGGAACCGTTTTTTATTTGTTGTACCAAATATGGTTTCATCATTTTACCATCGTTTGCCACTGCATTGTAGAATGTGAGAATTTGCAACGGAGTAAGTCCTAATTCGTATCCGTATGACATTTGTATAAGCGTTCCGCCGTCCCATTTCGAAAAATCTTTTATATCGGGAGCAGCTTCTTTGGGTAGGTCTATGCCTGTTTTTTTGTCAAGCCCCATTAATTGCAGGCGTTTGTAAAAATCTTCACTGCGGTTGTGGCTTACGTAATTATCGTAAATTATTTTGCTCACGCCCATATTCGACGAATGGGCAAATATATCGCGCACGGTTACTTTTTTATTGGCATATTCCTTGTTCCAGTCGCGCACTTGTGTTGCTACATATTGATATTTATACACAATCACCCCGTCGCTATTGGTGCGGAGTGTGATGCTATCGTCTGGTGTAACGTGTTCATCGGCAAGAGCAATCATAAGCGATGGTAATTTTATGGTAGAACCTGGGTCGCGGCGTTCTTCTACGGCAAAATTGCTGATGTATTCAGTATAAATACTATCGGCAATTTTTCGGGGATTGATTGAGAGATTGGAAATTGCAAGAATGGCACCCGTTTTGGTTTCCATTACAATAGCGCACCCCCATTCGGCTTTCAATCGACGCAAACTTTTGAGCAATTCTTCGTGAACAGCACTTTGTATGCCTACATCTAAATTGGTTATTATATCGTATCCGTCAATTGCGCGAATTTGTTTTTCGGTTTTCAATGAGGTATCTATTTCTACGGCTGTACCCGCCAAATCTTTTTCAAAATAGAGTTCCAATCCATATTCACTTACACCTTCTCCGCCTTGTATTTTAAAATTCCCAATAGTACGTCGGGCAATGTCGCCGTAGGGATAATCGCGTTTAAAATATTCATCTATTGTCAATCCGCCTTTATATTTGCCGTATTTTAAAATAGGAAATTGTTTTATGCGATTGCATTGTTCGTAATCAATAAATCTGTTGGGGGTATTGTGTAAATACACCATGCGATTGTTCCTTTTTGCCTTTTCGAGCAGTTGCAAGTAATATGATTTTGATTTGCCGAACATGTGCGAAAGGCTGTCGGCAAGTGCGCGCTTGTTGTTTTCAAACGTAGTGTCTTTTTCTATTGCCCGGTAATCTAAGGCTACCCGATATATTGGTACTGCAATTGCTAATTCTTTGCCATCGTGCGAATAAATAATTCCTCGTGCGGGTTCTATTTTTTTGATGTTATTTTGCTGTGCCTTTTCGCGTAACCCACGTCCTTCATCTGAAAAAAATTGCACAGAGATAATTCTGACTACGATTGCAAGACCGAAAAGCGTAATCAGAATACCTACCAACAGGTAGCGTGAAGCAAATTCTTTATTTATTTCCATCGGTTGAAATAATGTAAGGAGGAACGGTGAGTTCTTTTAAATCAATATTGTGTATTTTTATCAGTTCGTGTATTTGCATTGCTGTTTTCAATTCGTTCAGTTTTCGATATTCCGAAATGTATATTGCTTTCATTTCTTTAATTTGCGCTTCCTTTCTTTCAATGCTTTTTGTGGTGGTATCTACCTGATTACCAATTCCTATGTATATGAATGCTAAGCCCACAATAAATAGGATAAAATAAATATGCTGATTCAGTTTTTCGTTGCCAAGAAAATCGCCGGCAATAACGGTTTGTATAGCCTTCCCCGAAGATTTTCTTTCTTTACGAGATTTTTTTTTCCCTATTTTTGTATCGCCCATTCCGATTATTTTTCTACAATTGTTGCAACTCTTAACTTGGCACTCCGTGCTCTATTGTTTATTTCTATTTCTTCGTCCGTAGGCACAAGTGCTTTTCTGAGTATAAGCTCAAAAGGCGTTTGCGCATTACCGTAAAAATCTTTTTCAATTGTGCCTGAACAATTTCCCGTTTTAAAAAAGTTTTTCACCATGCGGTCTTCAAGCGAATGGTAGGTAATTACAACAAATCGACCGCCGGGTTTTAAAACGGCAAGTCCAGCTTGCAGAAAATCTCGTAGAACACCCATTTCATTATTGACCTCAATACGCAGAGCTTGAAATATTTGTGATAAATATTTTGTTTCTATTTTTGGATTTGTAAAGCGTTTTCCTATGTTTTTTAGTTGTTCGGTACTCTCAATAGGAGAAATTTCTCGTTCGCGCACTATATTTTGTGCAAGTTTGTGTGCATTGGCAATCTCACCGTATTCTTTGAAAATTTTGCGTAAATCGGCTTCTTCGTATGTGTTCACAATTGTTGCAGCCGTGAGCTTAGCTGTTTGATCCATGCGCATATCAAGTGGCGCATTGAAGCGAAACGAAAATCCGCGTTCGGGAGTATCGAAATGATGCGATGAAACACCTAAATCTGCCAAAATACCATCAACGTGCTCCACACCGTAATAGCGCATAAAATGACGGATGTATTTAAAATTGTGATGAACGAATGTGAAATTGTTGCTGTTGGGAATATTACGGCGCGCATCATCATCTTGGTCAAAACCGTATAAATGACCCTTTTGCAGGTGTTTTAATATTTCTTTTGAATGTCCGCCGCCGCCAAATGTGGCATCAATATAAATACCGTTCGGATGTATGTTCAAACTTTCAATGCTTTCGGTAAGAAGTACCGGATTGTGATATTCCATATTCCATTCCTCCTATTCGTATAAATTAAAACCAGCATCAAAAATTTCGCTTGCTAAGTTCTCAAAATCCTCTTGGCTCATCTCACATTCAGGCGATGTGTATTTTTCTTTATCCCACAGTTCAATCACTTGTCCCACGCCCAGAAACACAATTTCTTTTTCGAATCCGGCAAGATCGCACAAGTTTTTGTTTATCAAAATTCTGTTCAATCCGTCAAGCGACACCTCGGAAGTCCCTTTGCTGAATTGGGTAAGAAAAGCGTTATGTTGTTTATTTAAAATGGGATTGAGCTTTCGTGTCAATTGTCCCATCATAGCGTTCCATGTGTCCATAGGGTGCAACTCCAAGCATTGCTTGAAAGCACTTTTTTTCAATACAAAATGCAGCTCTTCATCGGGTTTCCCCAACTGTCGTTTGAGCTGTATGGGCAGTGAAACTCGCCCTTTTGCATCAATTTTACTACTATGTTCGCCTATGAACGTTTGCATTACAATGTGCTAAAAAATTTCCACAAAGATATAACATAATTTTCCACTTTTTTCCACTTTTTTCCACTTTTTTCCGTTTTGTTGATAAGTTTCATGATTTCCTTTTGGAAAAGAAAATTTTTAATTTTTAAAAAAGCTTGCAAAGGCTTATAAATACTAAGCGAATGTGAAGTGTTAAAACCACTGCTATTTTATCTTCGCAAAGATGCTATTCGCAAAGATTTTTTTATTCGCAGACGTGCTATTCGCAGAAAAATGCTCTTCGCAGTTTGTGGATATTTTTTTGTTCGCAGAATAATGCGGTTTGAAAAAATTCTTTGAAATGTATGAGAGAATACCTCTCATAGAGAACTGTTATATTCAATAATAGAGTCTACTCATAGTTGTTTGACAATAAAAAGGAAAGCGTTTTTGGATTTTCTAATATTACGGGCGTTGTTATTGAAAATAGATTTATCAATTTTCGCGTGCTTGTCTAAAAAAAATACTTTTGAGGTGTTTGTTTCTCAGAAAAAAAATATATTTACCACTCAATTTTTAATTATTTATCCACATAAAATTTAATTCAAAATCATGAAAAAAGTATTATTATGTTTAATGGTAGTGGCAATCTCTTGTTTGCAGACATTTGCTGCAGAAGACGAAAACACGCTTCTTTTTGACGGAGAAGGCGAAGGTTCTCAGACAAACATTTGTACCTGGTGGTACACGGACGATGATACTCAAGCTATGGTTACAGCAGCTGAAACAGACGAAGACGGCAACTTGATGCCTTCGGAAGGCGGAAATCCGGGTAATGCGATGAGTGTTACTTATAGCACGGTGGTAACGGGTGGAGCTTCCGACCCAAGTTATGCGAATTGGGGATGTATGATAGGATTTCCGTTAAGCCCGAAAACAACAGCAGAAGAAGTAATTCCGGTAGATATTACGGGGGCAACTTCTCTCCAATTTGATTACAAAACGAGCAAAGCGGGTGTAGTGGTAGTGCAAATTCAACTTTCTAACGGAAGACAATACGAATATCCTACGAAATTAGCAGCAAGCACAAGCTGGACAGAAAAAAAGATTGTTGATTTCGCCGACTTTGTGTATACAGATTGGAGTAATGGTGGAACAGAAACTCTTTGGTCGGAAGATGCGGCAGCTAATGCAAAACTTGCTGCGCAAATTTCCTTTGCGTTCAAATCAAGCGAAACAGCTCAAACCGGTACATTCAGCGTGGATAATATCGAATTGGTAGGTAAAAAATTGCCGGCTTGCGGTGAAGAAATCGAACCTACTTGCGAACAACACACCGTTACTTTTGTGGCTGACGGAGTTACATTCCTCATAGAAAAAGAATGCGACGGAGAAGAGATTGAGCAACCTGCAGACCCAACCAAAACCGGATACGCATTCAATGGTTGGTTGAACGAGGCGGAAGTTGCCGTACCCTTCCCTTACATAGTAAACGGATCGGCTACTCTTACGGCTACGTTTATCAAATCGACAAATTCAACTGATTCTACCGTTATTGCAGACTGTGAAGACGGAAATGCAATTAAATTGTTAACGTATTGGTATTCATACCAAGCCGGAGAATCAACCATAGATCCGCTTACAAGCGAAAAAAATCCGTTTGTGATGACGGACGGAGGATATGATGGTACAGGCTATGCAGCTGTTGCAACCGGAGAATTAGTAAACCCTGCAGCTCCTGATTATGAATATACCGCTATTGGTTTTCCATTCAAAACAGATGAGAGTGATTATGATTTGACCGGAGCAACCGGAATCTCTTTCTACCACAAAGGTGATGCAATTAATTTCAGTGTAATGCTTTCAACTGTAACTCCTGATGGCGGATATGATTATAGTTATTCGGTTCAGGCGCATTCCACTTGGACATTGGTAACTGCGGCATTCCCTGGAGCTACTATTGATGCAGACGGAGAGTTAGCACAACCTGTTGGGATAGCGGAAGCTGAGATAAAAGAATGGGATCCAAGCAAAGTTACCAAACTGCAATGGCAAATAAAAGATGGTACAGCTCGTACTTATGAATTCGGTATTGATGAAGTTACGGTACTTGGCAAGGCACTTGATTTAGATGTCTTGTCTGCTAATTTGCAATCTTCAAATAACCTTCCTTGTTTTGGAGAAACAATAACGCTCAGTTTGGATAAAGCCTATCAGGGTTCGGAAACCGAATTTATTTGGGCTCGCCGTCCTGCGGGAAGTACCAATCTCTTTGTCGATTTTGATACAACGGCAGCAGCCGAAGTAAGTACCATTATAAGCGAAAATACGGAATATCGACTTCAGGTAGGAGCTGAAATCTATCTGTTAACAGTAGGGTTAAATAATTACGGAGGACCCATGCTTCCGGATACAACTATTTTTGTGTGTGGAGGAGAAATTGTGGGTGGTGCAGAAGGTCTTACCGGAACTCGTCTTTGGGAAACTCCGGACTGGACACATCAATGGAAATGGGCTTGGTCGGTTTATTCTATTGATGGGCATACCGTTCCGCAACCAAGCAGTGATGTGGCAGATAAAGTGCTTAAATTTGAGGTGGATAAGACCGCACTTCCGGATACACTTTATTTTTATGCGTTCGATGGCGAAACAAGCACGAGTTGTTATATTGTCCAAAAAATTATACTAAAAGAAAGACCTGCGCTTAATGTTACAATCGACCTGACAGTAGCTGCCGAAGTTTGCTTGGATGAAACAGATAAAATTGTACTGAGTGCCAAACTTACTCCGGAAGAAGCAATAAACAGTATTGATAAATATATATGGAAAGAAATCGGTAGAAGTCCTAATTATGAGATAGGAGAAACATTAAAAAGTGAAATTGATTTAACGAATCCGGTTATAACATATCAAGTGGATAGATTAAATCTCGATCATGCGTATATTTTCACTACCGGTTATACTGCTATTTTCAAGGTAGTGGCAGAAGATGCTTGCGGAAATACTCAAGAGGCTACTTCGCAAGATGTAAAGATTAGCGACAAATATGCTATTGATTTGGATTATTCGGGTGATGAGACCGAGATTTGTCTTGATGATATTTCGGAGGATAAAAAATCGGATATTCAAGCTTTGGTAACATTGCAAGCAATGATTACCCCTACAGCAGCAGTCAATCATATTAAAGAATACATTTGGACAGTAAGAGATGAAGATGAAAATATTGTGAAAGTAGGAACGACTACTAATTCGCAGTTTGACTTGTTTTATAGCGATCTGAAAGATCAAGCAGGAAAAACCTTGTCTTTCAGTGTTAATTCTTATGATGATATTTGCATAACGAAAGAATCGGAAAAAGGACAAGCGACAGCTCCTCGTAGCATGAGTTTTTACGCTGAAGCAACCGTAACATTCAATAACGGATCGGCGGTGTACGAAACGATTACGGTTTGTGAGGGAGAAAATGTTTCAGCACCGACAGCTCCAAGCAAAGACGGATTTGAATTTAAAGGATGGGCGGAAACCGACGGAGGTACAACTCCTATTGTATTTCCTATTTCTGCTGCAGACGGACTTCAATATTATGCTATCTTTGAAGCAATTGAGTATGCTATTA
The DNA here is from genome assembly GCA_031262005.1 of Bacteroidales bacterium. GTDB lineage: Bacteria > Bacteroidota > Bacteroidia > Bacteroidales > UBA1715 > WQTX01. The sequence continues at coordinate 151 of JAISIO010000104.1, read as the reverse complement.
TTTGGCAAAACTATGACGGCTCGACACTTGCTGAAGACATTCACTTGTATGGCGAAACACCCGAATACAGCGGAGAAATTCCAACGAAACCAAGCACAGCGGAATACGATTATAACTTCAGTGGCTGGTCTCCTGAAATTGTAGCTGTAAC
>JAISIO010000196.1 GCA_031262005.1 Bacteroidales bacterium | reverse complement strand
TTGATAAGCATTTGTTCTGCACGATTAATTTGTGCTTTGTTTGAGAATGGCAATGATTTGTAAAATGCTTTGAGTAATTCCACATTGCTATTGCCCAAGTCTATCATGTGCTCAAACGCCCATTCATCGGCAGCCTCTTCGCTATCGGTGGAAGCATTCAAATGCCCCAGTTCGTGGAAGATAACAAACCGCTTAGCCACATTGCTTAGCTTGTCGAAGTGCACAGGATTGATGTACAGCACGCCGGTTTTTAAATCCACGGCGGCCGGTCCATCAATCCATGTAACAGTTTCTATCGAACTAAAATTTCTCATTCCTATGCCTTGCGTTTGTTTTTCAACTGTTTACTTGCTTCTTTCAAGCAAGTACTCATTTTACGTTTGTACACTTTGTGAGCGGGTATTGTTTTTTTACCGCCCTCTTTTTGTAGTTTTTGTGCAAGTTTCATGCGCTCTTTTGCGCGTTCTTGCGTTGCTTTTTGTTTTGCTGATGTTCGTGCCATAGTTTTAACGTTTATAATTATTTTTAGCAAATTCAACCACTGCTGCATATACTCCGTTTAGCTTTAATGCAGGAATAAAACCTGCTCCATAGTTAGCATCAACGGGAAATGCATAAACACTACCGGAATTAGTCTTTGCATTCCATAACTGGTAGAAAGCAGTTTGTGCAGCTCCTTCATATCCATTGGTAATAGGCCATTTTTCCCATGGTCCGCCCGGATTCAAATTAAGAACTAACGATGCAGCTGCTTCATACGCAGCTTCGCGCTGTGCAAGTGTCCAAGTTCCTTCTGTCAAATCCCACTTTTCGGAAACCGAAGTAGTTTTGAGTGTTGTTTTTCCATCGTCTTTTAACAAAAAGAACGCAACCGCAGCTATTACAAGAACTACGGCTATGATGATGATAGTTTTTTTATTCATGATTAGTTTTTAAAGATTCTGATTGAAACAAATACTACTATAACAGCAGCAACCAAGCCAATAAAACCGCCTATAATGAGTTTCTTTTTGCGTTGTTCGGCTGCTTCGGCTTCTTCGGCTGCTTTCTGTTCTGCTTCTTCGGCTGCTTTTTGCGCTTCTTGTGCTTCGGGTGTTTTGCTGCCGTTAATTCCCAGCATATCAAACACCGAATCAATTATATTGCGTGCATCTTCGCCAGTGAAAGCGGCAATTTTTGGTGCATACTGCACAAGCATACGGTTCAGGTCTTCGCTGAACACTTTGCCGTGCTGTATGTAGGCTCTTCGTAGTGCGTTTTCGAGGTCTACGTCATCTGGACGTATGTTGTAGCGATTATAGAACAAAAGCCAACTTTTAGGGTCGGCTTTTGATACTTCGCTAAGTAACCCTCGCATTGAGGTTGTCTCCATGATTGATTACACTAATCCTCCTGCGATTGCATTTTCCAACTGAGCTGATTGACTCATTCGGTCTGACATGAAGTAGGTAACAGTTACTTTAACGCCCGGCAACACCTTGTACAAGATAGCTTTGTCCTCGCCCAAGACGATCATTTCACTTGTTAGGTCTAACGATGCGCGAGTTTGGTCAGATTCAGTTTCATTTTTCAATGCACTCGGAGTGTGTACTGCAATCGGTTTCGGTTTGTGTGGACCCAATTGATACACTTCAATTGCTTGATCCAACTGATCGACTTCTGTACATTTTACACGAAGCCCTTTGATTCGCATCGGCAATTTTTCAAATGATTTGCGAAGGTCTATAATACGGCAATTTTGACCGCTTGCACTTACTGCCGATGAAGTCGATGTTGCAGGAATAAAAATTCCGTCATTCACAATACCGTCTACAGATTGTGAGAACTCCGTCATTTCTTCTACATTTTCATAGTAACCTTTATGCAAAGCGATGTATATCGGTCTCGCTTCTACTGATGAACCGGTAGGAGCTGTATTATCAATAATCATTGATACGTTAGTTCCGCTGAATGGATTAACGAAGCCATTGCTGGTTGCTCCATCAAAGCCAACTATACCCATTGTTTTTCTTGCTTCTTCTCTTGTCATAATTTCTAAATTTTATGTTTTTTACTGTTTTTACTTAATTACTTTTTGCCGGTGAGTTTTTTCGCCAATGTACTTGGGCTTCCGGTAAATTCTTTTACTCCGTTGTCTGTGCTGGTTGCTTTACTTGCTTCGTCAGCCATTTTGTTTATAAGCATCAAGTTGTAAATGCCGCTACCAATCAATAGTACTAATACTACTATGATCAGAATGTTTGCTGTTTTAATGTTATTCATAATCTTTGTTTTTTTGTTGTTTAGTTTTTAAATCTTGCAAATATTACAACAGGTGGTTTTGGCTTTGTAGACTTTTGTAGACTTTCGTAGACTTTTGTAGACTTTTGGGCATAAAAAAAGCCACTTGGTAGTGGCTTTGTAGGTTATATGTATACATAACTAACTGTTTAGCTGTTTCATTAAATCTGCTACATTTTTTGCTTTAAATGTTTGCCCTGCATCAATATCGGCAAACGCTTTTTTTGACACATCGTTCAAATCGTTAAATGTGTAATCTTTTGTTTTTGCTTTTACCGGTTCCGCTGCTACCAACCATTTGAATTTTTTAGCTAATGGTTCTATAAGATTAAATTCTTTCGCAGGAATAGTAAGTGTGTACTGTAATTGTGTCGTAGTTGCCATATCTGTACATATTAATTGTGTGTGCAAATATACAAAACTATTTTTCAAAATCTTCTTCGCTAATGCAGTAATGTTCACACACGTAACTGAGTGCTGCTCCGAACAGCCGTTTATGTATTTTTCGGTATCCTAATTTGTGAATTTCGGTATACAATGGCGGCGTGTGTAGTTCCCGAGTGAACACTGCGGTACTTATGCCTATGGCACGGGCTATTTCGTTTTTGTAGCGGCTTTTCATACAATTATAGTTAAAATTTTGGTTATTATGTGTTTTACGTATATATTTGCAACATTGTACTACAATAAAGTCGGGGGGGGGGAGTTGAAAAACTGTCGCCCCCGCTCCTTTTTAGAAGGTGTTTATTTCCATTTTATAATTTGTAGATTCGTTTTTTTCATAATTTTCAACTTTCAATTTTCCATTTTCAATTACTCAACTCTAATATGTACTCGTGCATACGGGTCTGTTTGCGCTCGTTTGCGCACTTTGGCAAGTTCGGTTTCAAGTTTTAGCAATATGTTTGACGGTATCCACGATTTACGGAGCTTTGGTTCGTCCATGACGTTGAATAACACATAATCGGTAATGTAAGTAAACAACACAGGCGGTATGTCGCGAAATCCGTGCGCCACGAACACAATGTCGAGCATCATTTTACGGCTTACGATTATTATTTTTTTCAGTGCCGAATGGTCAAAATTGCTCCCGATGTATGCACGCGGGTCGTCGAGAACCAACACCGCATTGTGTAAATGTGCATATATTGCCTTAAAATCATTCTCATTTTCGTATACCCGGCAGCGAATGCCTGTATAGGTAAAATCTTTACGTGTCCGGCATTTGCATTCGGGTAATTTGTCTGCCCAGTCGTCCCATGTGGGAACTACCATAAGTGCACGTTCCCCGGTCCGTGCTATGCGTTCGGCGTAGGTGCTTTTGCCACAACCGCGCACACCGAGTAGGAGAGTGATTTTAGTTTTTCTGCTCATATTCACGCAATTGTTTACGTAATTCTTCCATTTCCAAATCTTTTTGCAAATTCAGTGCCTGTTCGGCTTCGAGTTTGCGCTGTGTGTTACGGTAGCGCACGGCAGTGCTTATTTTCAGACCGTAAATGAACACGGTAGAAATAGTGGCATTCACCCATGGCGGCACCGGTTTATCGGCTGGCAAACATTGTGCCCATGCTTTGGTGAGTTCGTCCAGTTCCTCGGCATCGGCAGGTTCGTAGCCTTCTTTTATAATCATTCCCATAATGAATGTTATAATGCGGTCGGCGTTTTTTACCAATATTTGGGCAGTGGTTTTGTTCACGGCTTCGTTTACTCGTGCGCGAACGCCTGTTGGAGCATCGCTAATTGTTTCACCGGTATCTTCGGGCTGCTCGTACACTTGCTTTTCGGCTGCCATGTCGGCAAGTAGTGTGTCTTCGGTTTCGTAATCGCTTACGCTGCCAGTTTCAAATGTGTATTCCTGTTCTTCCGTTTGTGCATCTAATGCTTCTTCGGGTACAAATTCGTTAAATCCCATTATTCAAGATAGTTATTGATTATTGTTTTTACAAATTCCGTTACCGGTTGCACGTTTTCCATGTTGATAAGGGTCTTGTTTTCATCCAAAAATGCGCTGCCTACATATAGTTTGCCTTTTGCCGGGAATATCATAAACGATACGGTGCAGTCGTGTTTGGCTTCCATTGTGTGAATGTGCTCCAAGGCATAGTTTTCGAGTGCCGGCATAAAATTGGGCAATACTTCGGTTTCAACCAGTTTTTTGATTTGTTTCTTGCCGGCTTTTGATTTCAAAAGTGTATCTAATCCAAACATAATTATTCGTATTTTTTCATTATCATTCTAATTTCTTCACCGGATACCATTGTGGGAAAACTGCCGAAATGGTTGCGTGTTTTGCTGTATTTCACAAACAAATCGGTAAGAATCATATTGGCAGTAAGGTCGGGTTTGTTCAGTTTTTGGCGCAGGCGTGAAAGTGTTAAATCCATAATTTCACGGGCAACATCGCCAAATTCCACCAAATACTTTCCTTGTTCCGGATTGGCACTTGCGAGTGTCATTTTGGTAAGTTGTGCTGCGTTTTCATTGGCTATGCTTTGTAATTTGGCGTTTTCGATTATCATATCACTTAATTCTTCGCTTTTTTCATTGTGTGCTTGTTGCAGTTCTTCAATTTTTGCTTGTAAACTTTGCTTTTCGGCATCGCTGTTGTCGGCGGAGCTTTGCGCTGCATCGGCGAGGTTGGCGTTTTCTGCCTGCAATGTTTCTTTCTCATTTTCAACTGTTTGTAGTTTTTCTTCCAAACTGCTAATGCTGCGCTGCGCCTTGTCCAATTCCATCTTCAAATTCATGTTTGTTTTGGCATGGCTTTCATAATACTCGCACAGGCGTTCTACCACTTGTTTGTCGGTGGTTGATTGGTCGTTTTCAAATTCGTATTCTACTATTTCTTTGAATACGCGGCGTACTTCGGGCGTAAAATTGCCGGTGTACTGTTTTTTTGTGTCATACTTTGTTGGTTCCATTTGTAAAAAATTTATGTTAATACTTGTTTTTTAGTCATTTGGTTGTATATTTGTGTTCACAAACAACTGCTTTCGGTTATTGCCTTAGATTGTGTAATCCTCACTTGAAATTACACAATAGTATAAGAAAGCTACTTTTGAGGGGGGTAGTGGAGCGGTAGGCAACTCCACAGTAATGTTTGTTTTTCAATTTCTTTTGTTCGGCGTGGTTGCGCCGTTTTTATTTCCCAAAAGTCATTTTTTAACGAATAATTCAAATCTATTGCTGCTACATAGTGTAACTCTATATTGTACACAACAAGCAAAAGAGAGGTTCCCGAACCTTTGCGTACTTGATTAAATATATTAACAACTACTTTAACAAAGTCTTTTGCTGAGATTCCAATTTGTTCAAGTTCCTTTTTATGCCATTTTTGTATATGAAGCATATTGTTATCGGAAATATAAATATTTCGTTGTTTTATATTCAAATCACGTGCGACCTTAAGCGGTAATTTACCGACTTGTTGGTAGTTCTGCGCTATGTTAGTTATTCTTTTACTCATTTGTAAAAAATTTATGTTAATACTTGTTTTTCATTCATTTGGTTGTATATTTGCGCTTGTAGTTCTACATACAGCGAAGTAGATTAAATGTTATTCTCGCCGATATTTTGAATAACAACTGCTATCTGTTAAAGCTAACGCATAGCGTTTCGGACGTTTTATGGAGGTGTAAACATTACATAGCGTTAGACAGATTTTAAGCATCGGTTATTCCGGTGCTTTTTCTTTGTAATACTAAATTGCTTCTTCGATATTTTTTAAACATAATTTTTATTTTAATAAGTTGTTTTTCATTGAGTTTTGTTATACATTTGTGTCATAAAATTATTGTTCATAGGTGCTCTCTTACAAATGCCTTTTCATTAGTATGTAAGCAGGATAATTGAAGTTAGGG
>JAISIO010000094.1 GCA_031262005.1 Bacteroidales bacterium | reverse complement strand
TTTTTAAAAATATTTTAATTATTAATTGTTAATTATTAATTATTAATTTTACTTTTACACCTCAAATTTTAGTAATCGTTTTAAACAGTAAAAAACTATGACAAAACTAACTTCACAAGATTATATGGCACTCGAAAATCAATACGGTGCTCATAATTACCACCCGCTCCCCGTAGTGTTGGAACGAGGCGAGGGCGTTTTCATGTGGGACGTGGAAGGAAATAAATATTATGATTTTCTTTCGGCATATTCCGCAGTAAATCAAGGTCATTGCCACCCTAAAATTATAGGTGCAATGATTGAACAAGCAAAAAAACTTACGTTAACATCACGTGCATTTTACAACAATGTGTTGGGTGAATTTGAACAATATGCTTCAAAATATTTTGGTTACGACAAATTATTGCCTATGAACACCGGAGCCGAAGCCGATGAAACCGCATTGAAATTGGCTCGCCGCTGGGGAGTTAAGAAGAAAGGCATCAAAAACGACGATATAAAAATTATTTGCTGCGAGGGCAATTTTCACGGACGTACTATTACCATAGTTTCCATGTCGAACGACCCTGATTCGTTTGCCGATTATGGTCCGCTTACACCCGGATTTATTCGCATACCATATAATGATAGCAAAGCATTGGAAGCAGTATTGGAAGAACACGGCACTACCGTTGCCGGATTCCTTGTAGAGCCAATTCAAGGCGAAGCGGGCGTGTTTGTTCCCGATGAAGGATATTTGAAAATATGTGCTGACTTGTGTAAAAAACACAATGTACTGTTCATTGCCGACGAAGTGCAAACAGGTTTGGCTCGTACCGGAAGAATGCTTGCGTGCGACCATGAAAATGTACGTCCCGATATTCTTATTTTAGGAAAAGCACTCAGCGGCGGTACCTGCCCTGTGTCAGCCGTTTTGGCTGACGACGACATAATGCTCAACATAAAACCCGGCGAACACGGTTCTACATACGGAGGTAATCCTATTGCCGGAAAAGTTGCAATTGCAGCGTTGGAAGTGTTGAAAGAAGAAAAGCTGACTGAAAAATCGGAATATTTGGGTAAAATTTTCCGCGACGAATTGTCAAAATTCGAGCACCCGATGAAAGAATTGGTGCGAGGAAAAGGTTTGCTTAATGCAATTGTAATAAAACCACACAAAGGACAAACAGCGTGGGATTTCTGCTTAAAACTGAAAGAAAACGGATTGCTTGCCAAACCAACTCACGAACATATTGTACGTTTTGCGCCACCATTGGTAATTACCGAAGAACAATTGCGTGAATGTATTGAAATTATCAAAAAAACTTTCAAAGATTTTGAATAATTATTGAATAATCAAACCTGTTACGTTTTGAAAACGTAACAGGTTTTTATTTTTTTTGAAAAATAAGTTGCAATATATTTTTTAGTTTGCGAAAAATTCACTTATTTTGCACCTCAATTTAAGAAACGTTACAAAAAAAGTACACGAAAATGTCAAAAATTTGTCAAATAACAGGGAAAAAAGCGATGACAGGGAACAATGTATCGCATTCAAATACAAGAACCAAAAGGGTTTTTGATGTAAATTTGTTCGATAAAAAATACTATTTAGCGGAAGAAGACCGTTGGATTTCGATTCGTGTTTCGGCTAATGGTATTCGCACAATCAATAAAAAAGGATTATTCAACGCATTGAAAGATGCGCAAGCAAAAGGGTTTTTAAAAACTTTTTAAATTAAACAGCAATGGCAAAAAAAGGTAACAGAGTACAAGTTATATTGGAGTGCACAGAGCACAAAGAAAGTGGAGTTGCAGGAACTTCGCGTTATATAACCACCAAAAACAGAAAAAATGTGCCGGATAGATTGGAAATGAAAAAATACAATCCTATCCTTAGAAAAATGACTATTCACAGAGAAATTAAATAATTTGAGATATGGCAAAGAAAGTAGTTGCAACGCTTCAAAAAGGTGCTGGTAAAGAATTTACCAAAGTAGTACGTTCTATAAAATCAGAAACCACCGGAGCTTATACATTTAAAGAAGAAATGGTACCTAATGCACAAGTGCAAGAAGTATTAAATAGAAAATAAAACACACCTTTGTGTTGGTTTATATAAAAACTCGTATCATTTTGGTACGAGTTTTTTTGTGCCCGAAAATAATTTTTATACTTCTACTGTTTTACATCAAAAATTAGTACATTTGTCCAAATCAACAAAAACAAATTAAACCGGTGCTAACAAGCACTTTATGAAACATACAAAAAAGCGTTTGCTAAATTTGATTTCTGAACTTCGACACTTCAAGACCCAAAATGAAAGCAGAACGCTCACGAGGAATCGTGGGCTTTCTTTATTGGGTACAGGTAGTCGAAGACCTCAGAAATCGTAAATGGAAAGTTCACGATTTTTTATGTCTTTTTTTGAAAAAAACAAAACCAACTGTATTCCATATTATGAAAAGAATTAGATTTTTACTAAGTATTGTGCTGGTATGTTGTGCAATGCTCAGTGTTCAAGCGCAAAATGCGTTGAATGTTCACACCCACACAGGTAGTATCCAGAGTACAACTATTGCGAACATTGCAAAAATAACGTTCACCACT
>JAISIO010000033.1 GCA_031262005.1 Bacteroidales bacterium | reverse complement strand
ATTTTTTTCATCATCTTTTTAATGTCGTCAAATTGTTTTATCAGGCGGTTTACGTCTTGAATGCTTGTCCCGCTACCGCCGGCAATTCGTTTGCGGCGTGAGCCGTTTATTATATCGGGCGAATTACGTTCTTGAGGTGTCATCGAATTAATAATAGCTTCAATTCCTTTGAACGCATCATCGTCAATATCAATTCCTTTGAGCATTTTTCCCATTCCTGGAATCATGCCGGCAATGTCTTTGAGGTTACCCATTTTTTTGATTTGGTTGATTTGTGCTAAAAAGTCTTCAAAATTAAATTGATTTTTCGCAATTTTTTTCGACATTCGGCGAGCTTCTTCCTCGTCGTATTGCTCTTGCGCACGCTCTACAAGCGACACCACGTCGCCCATGCCCAAAATACGGTCAGCCATACGAGTGGGGTAGAATATGTCAATAGCATCGAGTTTTTCGCCAGTACCCACAAATTTAATAGGTTTTTGTACCACACTGCGGATAGAAAGAGCCGCACCGCCACGAGTATCACCGTCTAATTTGGTAAGTACTACGCCTGTAAAATCCAATTTGTCGTTAAATTCTTTTGCGGTGTTCACTGCATCCTGACCAGTCATGGAATCTACCACAAACAGAATTTCCTGCGGATTGATAGCTGCTTTAATAGTCGCAATTTCGGTCATCATAGCTTCGTCTATAGCCAAACGACCGGCGGTATCCACAATAACAATATCGTTGTGGTTTTCTTTGGCATGGCGAATTGCTGCTTGTGCAATTGCTACCGGATTTTTTTCTTCAATTTGTACAAATACCGGTACATTAATTTGTTCGCCAAGCACTTGCAATTGGTGTATGGCTGCTGGACGGTACACGTCGCAGGCTACCAAAAGCGGGTGTTTTCCTTGTTTGCTTTTAAGCATATTTGCCAATTTACCACTCATGGTAGTTTTACCCGAACCTTGCAAACCAGCCATCAGTATAATTGCAGGTGAACCTTTGGTGTTTATGTCGGCTTTGTCGCCGCCCATTAACATGGCAAGTTCATCGTGCACTATTTTTGTCATCATCTCGCCCGGACGAACAGCGGCAAGCACATTTTGTCCGAGAGCTTTTTGTTTTACGTCTTCGGTAAATTGCTTGGCGGTTTTGTAATTCACGTCGGCGTCGAGCAAAGCGCGTCGTACATCTTTTAATGTTTCGGCAACATTTATTTCGGTTATGCGTCCTTGCCCTCTGAGCAATCGAAACGACTTATCCAAACGTTCTGATAAATTTTCAAACATAGCGAATTATTTAAGTAAGGTGCAACAATGCGATTTATGTACTAATGAATTTTTGACGTAAACAATCCTGAATTATTTTTCCATTCCCACCAACGTGGTTTTGCGTATAGATTGCAGCATTTTGCGCACTTGATTGATTTCAATAAAGGTTGTGCCTCCACCAACGCCCTGACTTCCACTTAGGTACGAAATATAATCGTCTTGCGTGAGCCATTCGTCGCGAAGTAATTTTTTTATGGCACAGAAAAAATATTCTCGAGAACTATCTTTTTGTTCCTGATACTGAGGAAAAACCCCGTAAGATAATGCAAGCAAACGAGTGGTACGTTCTTCGTAACAGATGGCAATAACCGGATTTTTTGCTCTATAAGCTGCCAATGTGCGAGCAGTCTTGCCGGTAAGACTATCGGTAATGGTCATTTTGGTGCCCAAAAGCTCATTGGCATTTACGGCTGTTTTTGCCAAAAACGACATGGTGTCGAATTTATCATCGTCGTAATGAATAGGAATATCGTTTTCCGACATTTTTGTTAATTCGGCTTCGCGTGCTACTTGAGCCATGGTGCGCACTGCTTCTACTGGATATTTGCCGTTAGCAGTTTCGCCGCTCAGCATCAATGCATCGGTACGGTAATAAATTGCATTGGCTATATCGGTAATTTCGGCACGAGTAGGGCGGGGGTGTTCTATCATGGAATGAAGCATTTGAGTAGCCACAATTACCGGTTTGTGTGCCAACACGCATTTACGAATAAGTACACGCTGAATACCGGGAATTTTTTCCTGTGGAACTTCAATTCCCAAATCACCGCGGGCAATCATCACACCGTAGGCATATTCCAAAATTTCATCAATATTATCTACACCTTCTTGATTTTCGATTTTTGCAATAATTTTTATAGGACTTTTCTGTTCGTCCAATATATTTTGAATTGCAAGTATATCGTGTTTATTACGCACAAACGAGTGGGCAATAAAATCAACATCATTTTTTATACAATAATCTATAGAAACTTTGTCTTTTTCAGTAAGCGAAGGCAAATTAATACGCACTCCCGGTATGTTCACGCTTTTTTTGCTGCCCAGTGCGCCGTCGTTCAATACTTCGCAGAGCAAATAATCGGCGTGTTTTTCTTTTACCTGTACTTCAATTTCGCCATCGTCGAACAAAATGTGATCGCCTATTTTCAAATCGGCAACAAAATTGCGATAGCTCACACAAATACACGATTTGGTGGTCAATTGTTCTGGATTTCCTTTTATTTGTAGTGTGTCGCCTGTGTGTAGTGCTATATAACCTTCTTCTTCATTTGCCGTAGTGCGCACTTCGGGCCCTTTGGTATCTACCAAAATAGCTATGTGATTGGAAACGGCACGTACATTGTGTATTATTTTATCAAAACCGGCAGTATCCAAATGCGCAGAATTTAAGCGCACCACATTCATGCCTTCGTCAAATAATTGTTGTAAAAACGGAATGTCGCAGCGTCTGTCGGAGATAGTGGCTACGATTTTAGTAAATTTCGATGTCATAGTTTGTTTTTTTTGTTACTTTTTCGTCACGGAATAGAAAAATCACATTCTCTTCGGAAAAAATCGCCCAAAAGTAACCTTTTTTTTGAATTTAAAAAATAAAATTATTACAAGGTGGCGAAAACCCATTCGATTGGCGATTACCGCACGCATCGTAATTCTTTGCGGATAATCCCTAACAAATGGCAATACAGTACCTTGAAACATAACTCTTTCTGAGAGTGATTATTTCCTTTTCGGATTTTTGGGAAACCAGCCTTTTTCTACTCGTTTTTTCTGATGAAAAACTTCGAGTATACTCCAAAAACAACTAAAAGATACTACGCCCAAACAGATTGACCCGAAAATGTTCCTTACGGCAAGGGCGGCAATAAATGTTGCCACCCCTGCTATAAGAAACGCCCACCATATTTTTACGCCAAAATAATACTCACCTTTTGTTACTAATGGATGAAAAATTCCGATAATAAAAAATGTACAAAGCCCAATGAGAACTCCCGTGAGATTGTATGTACTTATAAATTCTGTTATTGCGTTCATGCTGTTTTTTGTAATTCTACTTCTTTTGTAATTTCGTTGATGTCAATGCCCAGGTTTGCAGCAATATCCGCTCCGCAACGTTCATCTGCCTGATAGAAACGGGCAATGGCTCGCACACGAATGTTGTGAGGTACGTCGCCCATCGACTCGGCTACATTGGAGGCAATGCGCTGTTTTTCGTCTTCGGGTACGAGACGGTAAAGGTCGCCGGGTTGGGTGTAATAGTCGGTATCGGTGCGGTGATTGTAATTCCATGCTGCGCCGTCAATAATCAATGGTGGTTCGCTGAGTGAACGGTTGTCGGTAGGTCCGCCAAAACTGTTTGGTTCATAGTTTGGCGTGCCGCCGCCGTTGCTGTCAAAGCGCATAGCTCCATCGCGGTGATAGTTGTGCACAGGGCAGTGAGGCGCATTCACGGGTAGGCTCTCAAAGTTCACGCCCAAGCGATAGCGTTGCGCATCGGTGTAGGCAAATAGCCTGCCTTGTAACATTTTGTCGGGCGACCATCCAATGCCCGGCACCACATGTGTAGGCGAAAATGCCGCTTGCTCCACTTCGGCATAATAATTTTCGGGATTGTGGTTAAGTTCCATAATGCCCACTTCTATGAGCGGATATTCCTTTTGCGACCACACTTTGGTGAGGTCAAACGGATTGATGCGATAGGTTTTTGCTTCGTCTTCGGTCATTATTTGCACGCACATCTTCCAACGAGGAAAATCGCCTTTTGCAATATGTTCAAAGAGATCGCGCTGCGATGCTTCGCGGTCTTTGCCCACAAGTTCGGCAGCTTCGGCATTAGTCAAATTGGCAATGCCTTGCATAGATTTAAAGTGAAATTTCACCCAAAAACGTTGGTTTTCTGCATTGATAAAGCTAAACGTATGACTGCCGAAACCGTGCATTTGGCGCAGGTTTGCAGGCAAACCTCTGTCGCTCATCAGTATCATTACCTGATGCAGCGTTTCGGGGCTTTGACTCCAAAAATCCCATGCGGCAGTGTTGCTGCGCAGATTGGTTTGCGGGTCTCGCTTTTGCGTGTGAATAAAATCGGGAAATTTAATAGGATCTTTTATAAAAAATATCGGTGTGTTGTTGCCCACCAAATCCCAATTGCCTTCTTCGGTGTAGAATTTCATGGCAAAGCCGCGCACATCGCGCTCTGTATCGGCAGCTCCGCGCTCGCCCGCCACGGTAGAAAAACGCAGGAAGAGGTCTGTTTTTTTGCCCACTTTGCTAAAAATAGCTGCTTTGGTGTACTTGGTAATGTCGTTGGTAATGGTGAGAGTGCCATACGCACCGCTCCCTTTGGCATGAACTATGCGCTCAGGTATGCGTTCGCGGTTGAAGTGAGCAAGTTTTTCCATCATCCACGCATTTTGGAGCAACGCAGGTCCGCGTTCTCCTGCAGTTTGGATGTTCTGATTGTCTGCAATCGGCGCACCCGTCTGGTTGGTTAGTTGTTTTGTTGTCATAAAGTTTTGGTTATTTTTTTGAGTGAATAAAAAATGTATCACGAAAGTAATATATTTTTCTGCGAAATGCAATATTTGAAGGTAAGTAAAGCAACAGCAAAAAAAATGATTTACAACAGCATAAGAGTAGATCTAAAAATTAATTTTTTTCTGTTTTTCTGCATAAAAGCCGAAGGACATTAAAATTCTGCAAAGAATCTATTCAAAGTAACTACTTGTTTCTCGAAAAAACAACATTTTTCTGAAAATATATGGATTTCGAGACTATTAATCTTGATGTTCAGAAAATTTGCCGGAATGACCACGGTAAAGATGTGTAGGTTTTTTTGTGCGAAAAATACAATTGCTTAGACTGCAAGAGTGGGCTATGATTTTCGTGCGGCTGCCCTGCTGATATGTATGGATGATGTGGCTGAATTGAAAAAAATAATATCTTTGCAGAGAATTAATTCCTAAAAACTATGAACATAGAACTTACCGAACGACAATACCAAACTTTGCTCGAAACCTATTATTTAGGGGAATATATGAAGCAAGCATACGGGAATTCTGCCGATACCAAAGAATTGGCGGAATTAGGAAATATCTTGTATGAAACGGCGTATAATTCAGGTCTCGACGAAGATGTGGAATTTGATAAACAAATGGGTGGTTATGTGCCAACTGCCGAATTTGAAGCCGAATGTGATGAGTTGATTAACACCTACGATGAAAATAATTTCTGGGAAGAACTGATAATTCTTATGGCAAATAAAGATGTGCTGGCACAAGGATTGACCGATATGTCGTCGAAAGAATTTCAGGCTGCACAAAAGGAAATGATTGCTAAGTATGAAAAAGAATTTGCAAGCAATGGTATTGATAATCTTTCGCTTGTCTGTGAGTAAATGAAAGGCGTGGTTATAAAATCAACCGGAAGTTGGTACAAAGTGCTATGCGGTAAGCAGCGTTTTGACTGCCGCATAAAAGGGCGAATACGCCTTGATGATGCCAAGAGTACCAATCCGATTGCAGTGGGCGATTGGGTGGAATGTGAACAGGAAAATGAAACGCAGGCGGTAATTGCAAGCATTTACGAACGTACTAATTACATTATACGCAAGGCTGCAAATTTATCGAAACAATCGCACATTATTGCCGCCAATGTGGATATGGCATATTTGGTGGTTACCGTGCATAGTCCCAGAACCTTACTTTCGTTTATTGATAGGTTCTTGCTTTCTGCCGAGGCATATTCCATTCCGTGTACACTGCTGATTAATAAATGCGATTTGTGTACGTCGGACACCGATCGCAAAATAATTCAAAATTGGATAGAAATTTACCGAAAAGCAGGCTACGAAATTCTGTGCGTTTCGGCACACACAAGCGAAAATATTGAAACACTCTACCGTTTGATGGCGGGAAAAACAGTGGTGTTTGCAGGAAATTCGGGTGTCGGAAAATCGTCGTTGCTCAATGCAATTGCCCCCGAAGCAGCAAGTAGAGTTGCAGGAATTTCAAAATCACACAACAAAGGCAAGCACACCACTACCTTTGCCGAAATGTATGAATTGCCCAACGGTGCACGAATAATCGACACGCCGGGAGTAAAATCATTTGGTTTGCTTGATTTTGAAAAAGGAGAATTGTCGCATTATTTCCCTGAAATTTTTAATGTATCGAAACAGTGTCAATTTCACAACTGTACGCACACGCACGAACCGCAGTGTGCGGTGCAAAGAGCGGTGCAACAAAATGAAATTGCACCAAGCCGCTATGAAAATTACGTGTCGTGTTTGATAGATGAGAATACTAAACATAGGAAGTAGGGGGTAGTTCTAAAAAGAAGGCTTTGGTTCCGCTCTGCCACCGCCGTTTGGTCATTGAGCAAAGTTGAAACGACATTTTAGAAGGTTTCTGTAATCAAAAATGTGTTTTCTAAAAACTTGTTTTCTAAACTATTGGCTGCCTACAATTTTTTTTGTTACTTAGCGTTTTCAAATACGCTAACAAAAAAGAATTGAAATATCAGTTGAAATCACCACGAATATATATCAGTATCGGTATTCTTTTGCTGTTTGCAGCAGCCTGTTCTACTTCCAAAAATACAGCCATCAATCGGAGTTACCACAATGTGGTAAGCCGTTACAATATTCTTTTCAATGGCAAAGAAGCCTTTAAACAAGGTTTTTCGCGTATGGAAAAAGATTATCATGAGCCGTTTAATGATATTTTGCCTGTCTTTTTTTTCACGCAAACCGATGTATTGCCGGTAGCCGGAGGGGATATGGACAGAGCCGTAAGTAAAGCCGCTAAACTCATAAAAGAACATTCGATTACAGCACGTCCGAAACAGAAAAAAGCTCCATCGACAGACAAAGAACGAGAGTTTTACTACCGTCGAGAGTATAATAATTGGATTGATGATGCGTATTTGCTCATGGGTAAGGCACAGTATATGAAACAAAATTACTTTGAGGCGCAAAAAAGTTTTATGTTTCTTATCAATGAATATAGAAATGAGCCTGTTCGCTATGATGCTACCTTGTGGTTAGCTCACACTAAAATAGCCATGCAGCAATATGACGATGCGAAAGATATTTTGGATAAAGTGGTGGAAGTTAAAGATTTTCCAGAACACTTGCGCAGTGAACTTTATGCGTTGTATGCCGATATTTTTATTTGCCAAGGCAAATATGATGAAGCTATTAATTATATGCTGCTTGCCATACAATTTACAACAAATAAAAAAACACTGGTGCGCTATCACTATATTGTGGCGCAATTGTACAAAGAAACCGATGTTAATGAAAAAGCAGCGGAACATTTTGCACAGGTTTTGGAATTGCACCCGAATTATGAGTTTGCTTTTAATGCACGCATAAGTCAGGCTACAGCATTTGAAGGCGGGAGAGGGGCGAGTGCTGCAACAATTGCAATACTGAGAAAACTTTTAAAGGACAAAAAAAATGCGGAATTTAAAGACCAAATTTATTTTGCGCTGGCAAACGTGTATATGGCTGAAAATGATGAAGAAAATGCTTTGACATATTATAAAAAATCGGTAGAAAGCAGTACCACTAATGCGCAGCAAAAAGCAATGTCGTTGCTTGCAATTGGGAATATTTATTACAATCAGCGTCAGTACCTTGCTGCGCAACCGTATTACGACAGTACTATGATGGTGCTGCCCGAAGAATACCGGAATTACAACGATATAAAAACCAAATCGAATAACTTGAATATTCTTGCAAAATATCATTATATGGCGCACATTGAAGATAGTTTGCAACGCATAGCTCGTATGTCGGAAAAAGAACGTAATAACTACATTGACAATATTATACGTAAGATAAACGAAGAAGAACGTTTGAAGGCAGAACAAGAAATGCTCGAAATGCAAAATGCACTGATGTATGGACAGCAAGATTTGACAAATTCCATGCAAAGCGGTCAAGGAGGGAAATGGTATTTTTATAACGAGGCAGCGGTGCGCTTGGGTAAAACGGAATTTAAGCAGCGTTGGGGCGACCGTATGCTTGAAGACAATTGGCGGCGTTCATCAAAATCTACATCGTTTTCCGACATGAGTGATGAATCGGAAAATGAGGACGAAGAAAATGGTGATGAACAAGGAGAAAAAGCAGTTCCTCAAATCACCGATGTAAAAAATCGACAATATTATTTGCAAAATTTACCATTGACCGATAGTGCGCTTGCGGTTTCTACCAAACGGATAGAGGAGGGGCTATTCAATCAAGGTATGACCTATATGAATTTGATTGGCGACAATAAATTGGCAATTGCAAGTCTCGAAGAGTATGTAAAACGCTTCCCGAAGAATACCTACACGGCAATATCGTTGTATTATTTATATAAATTATACGACCAAGAACAAAATTTTGCGAAAGCAGATAGCTATAAAGCACAGGTTATCAAGCAATTTCCGCATAGTAATTATGCAAAAGTATTGACAAATCCCGATTTTCAGAAAGATATAAAAGCACAGGAAAAACAAGTTGGAAAAATGTATGCAGATGCGTATAGAGCCTATTTGCGCGGTGATTATAAAATGGTTATACGCTTGGCTCATGACCAAGTCCGCAAATTCCCCGATACATATCTGGCATCGCAATTTCAGTTTTTGTGCGCTATGAGTGAAGGAAGAATGGCAGATATTCAAGCACTGAAAGCGAGTCTTGAAAATTTTGTAAAACAATATCCCAAAGAGGAAAATACCTCGTTGGCACAATCAATTCTTACCTACATTACGAACAATGATTCGGCACACATTGCTGCCATGATGACAGCGCATTTGGCACGTACTATGCCTTCGGATACAACTGATACTACCGCAATTGCCCACAATGTGCCGGAAGAAGAAAAAGAACTGTTTTCGCTTGAAACCAATCCGCCGTTTTTGTATGTACTTGCCGTAAAATCGGAATTTGTTGATATTAATCAAGTGAAATTCAATGCAATAAATTATAACTTAGATTATTTTACAAACTTTGATTTTGATGTGCAAATCAAAGAACTCACTTCAAAAACCTCACTGTTAGTCATCAGTCCGTTTGAGTCGCAAGGGCAGGCTATGAATTATTTCGATTTGATCAACTACAATCAGGAAATATTTGAAGGCATAGAAAAAGTCTTTACCAATCATTTTATTATTTCCGAACAAAACTATCAAATTCTGCTGGTAAATAAAGATGTGGAAGCATATATGAAATTTTTTGATGAAAATTATGAGCAACGATAATTATACGCATCGGCGAACGAGTGTGTTTGTGTACCGGCATGATTTTCGACTCTGAGGAAAAGAAATAACAGTTTGTGTAACAAGAGGGCACGTTCTCTTTGCGAAAAATGTAAAATTATGGTAGGAATTGGAATGATTATTTTGCTCGTCATTGTAGTAGGCGGTGGCGGCGCAATGTTCGTAAAGAAAAAGTAAGGAACGGACACTACGAACCGTTTGTTTGTGTCGTTAACGGAAAAATTGACAATTGTGACAAAGCGTTTTCCCATTAGTATCATGCTTTTTGTGGGAAATGCAGTGTTATTTTTTGTGGCTATCACTGCCGATTTTGACGGTATTGCGTATAAATTATGGCTCTTTTTCGCCGTAGGTGCGCTATTGAGCACTATGGTAACGGTGTTTGTTGAAGATTTTTTGGCGATGTGGACAAAAGTGATGCTAAAAACGCATATAACTAACAGATTTTTATAGTTTTACATCAAAAAAAACGATATGAAAAACGATATGCTATTTCTGTGGGAGCAAAATCACTA
>JAISIO010000145.1 GCA_031262005.1 Bacteroidales bacterium | reverse complement strand
CAATGATTAAAAAAACTCTCTATTTCGGCAATCCCGCCTACTTGAGTTTGCGCAGCGAACAAATTGTTATCAAGCTGCCGGAGGTGGAAAAAAATGATACCGTTTCGGAAGCATTTAAGCGAAACAATGAAAAAACTTTGCCGATAGAGGATGTGGGTGTGGTGGTGTTAGACCACAAACAAATTACCATTACACACGGATTAATTGAAAAATTACTTGGCAACAATGTCGCAATTATTACGTGTGATAGTCGCCGAATGCCTGTTGGACTGCTTTTACCGCTGTGCGGCAATACTACACAGAATGAACGCTTTCGTGAGCAACTTTCGGCAAGCGAACCGCTCAAAAAGCAATTGTGGCAACAAACCATAAAAGCAAAAATTACCAACCAAGCCGAAGTGTTGAAACAATTCAGGCAGTGCAACACGCAAAATATGCTCCACTGGGCAAACGAAGTGCGCAGTGGCGACCCCGATAATTACGAAGCTCGTGCGGCAGCATATTATTGGAGCCACGCGTTTCCAACGGTTGAACATTTTACTCGTGATAGAGACGGAATGGCACCCAATAATTTACTCAATTATGGCTATGCAATTCTTCGGGCAATTGTGGCACGAGCATTGGTAATGAGCGGACTTTTACCTACTTTGGGCATTCATCATCACAATCGCTACAATGCCTATTGCTTGGCTGATGATATTATGGAACCCTATCGTCCGTTTGTGGATACCATTGTGTTTGCAATGGCTGATAAAGGAAATATTCCCGAAGAATTGACCCTTGAACACAAAGCCGAACTGCTGCGTATTCCCGATATGGATGTTATGATTGGTGGCAGAATGAGTCCATTGTCATTGGCTGTGGCGCAAAGTACCGCTTCGCTGTATCAATGTTTTTCGGGCGAAATGCGGAAGGTGAAGTATCCGGAGTTTCCTTAGGAGGTAAAGGAGTTAGAAGGAGTTAGAAGGAGTTAAAATGAAGTTAAGAAGTTAAAGGAAGTTAAAAGGAGTTAAAAAGTGAGAAATTGAAAATGAGGTAATTTCATTTCTATATTCTTAACTCCTTAACTTCTCTAACTCCTTAAAATACAAATGCAGTCTCGTTTAAATCAATATAGAGTTATGTGGGTGCTTGTGTTTTTTGATTTGCCAACCGATACGAAAAAAGAACGCAAAGTAGCTTCCGATTTTCGTAAAACTATGATAAAAGACGGTTTTACGATGTTTCAATTTTCAATCTACTTGCGCCACTGTCCGACTATGGAAAACGCCGACGTGCATATAAAACGCATAAAAAACGCTCTGCCCGAACATGGACATGTGGGCATTCTGTGTGTAACCGATAAACAATTTGGCAATATGGAGATTTTTTACGGTAAAAAGGAAAAAGAGAAACAAGTGGGCTGGCAACAGTTGGAATTGTTTTGAATAAATGAAAAAATGAGGAAGGGATAATATTGTATAATGTTTTTCGTTAATGAAAAAAAATCTATATTTGCACAATAAAATTATTACATTCTATGACAAACACTTGTAAAGCAATTTCAGTTGCTCTTCTCATTGCCTTTTCCAATTACAGTATTGCTCAACAGATAGATGCCGGTACTTCGGGTTCAGGACAATCCTTAGGGACAACGTATAATACCATAACAACTGCCGTGCCATTTCTGTCAATTGCACCAGATTCACGTGGTGGCGGTATGGGCGATATAGGAGCAGGAACCTCTACCGATGTGTGGTCGCAACATTGGAATGCTTCCAAATATGCACTTGCCGAGAATGATTTTGCTGTAGGACTTACCTATACTCCTTGGTTGGCGCATATTACTAACGACATACATTTGCTCTATGCGGCAGGTTACAAGAAATTGGGGCGCGAAGGTGCTTTTGGTGCAGCGTTGCGTTATTTTTCGGTAGGCGAAATTCTCGAATATGATGAGAATGGAATTGCTACGGGGAATATTATTTCTCCACGAGAGTTTGCTATTGATTTCTCGTATTCACGCAAACTTGCCGATAAATTCGTAATGGGTTTAACAGGTCGTTTTATTTCCTCGAATTTGCATGGTGAAATCAATCCCGATCTAAAACCGGGGCGCGCTATAGCTGCTGATATTTCGGGAACGTATTTTGAAGATAAACTTCGATTAGGTACTATGCCTGCTGCGTTTCGTGCCGGATTCAACATTTCAAACATCGGTTCCAAAATAGCATATACTGCTTCTCAAAAAGATTTTATTCCTACCAATTTACGACTTGGTGCCGGTTTGAAACTTGCTGTTGATAAACACAATGATGTGGGTTTCTACCTTGATTTGAACAAATTATTGGTGCCAACTCCGCCACAAAGAATATTAGATGAAAACGGTAATTTTACGGGTCAATTCAATGGTAAAGACCCCGATGTTTCGCCTATCACCGGTATTTTTCAATCGTTTTACGATGCTCCGGGCGGTTTCCAAGAAGAAATGAAAGAAGTAATGATAAGCGGTGGTGTTGAATATTGGTATAACAAACAGTTTGCATTGCGCGGAGGTTATTTCCACGAAGCTAAAACCAAAGGAAATAGAAAATACTTTACATTAGGTTTGGG
>JAISIO010000078.1 GCA_031262005.1 Bacteroidales bacterium | reverse complement strand
TGTTGCTTGTGAGTTCAATACTTGGCATACGAAGAAAAATACGTTTTTGTTGTAGATTTTATATCAAAGATTTCATATCTTTTAATTATTTTTGCAAAAAACAGCAAATATAATGAATTTCGTAAAAGAACTGGAATGGCGCGGTATGTTGCACAACCTTACTGCCGGTGCCGAAGAACAATTGCAAAAAGAATGTACAACTGGTTATATCGGCATAGACCCCACAGCTGATTCTCTTCATATAGGGCATTTGGTGGGCGTAATGATGCTCAAACACTTGCAAGCCTGCGGACATAAACCAATAGCTCTGGTGGGCGGAGCAACAGGTATGATTGGCGACCCAAGCGGAAAATCACTCGAACGAAATTTGCTTGATGAAGAAACACTGCGACACAATCAACAATGCATAAAAAATCAGCTTGCTCGCTTTTTGGATTTTGATTCTAATGCCGAAAATGCTGCAATTATGGTTAATAATTATGATTGGATGAAGGATTATTCCTTCCTCGAATTTATTCGCGATATTGGTAAACATATTACCGTAAATTATATGATGAGCAAAGATTCGGTGAAAAAACGTTTGGGCGACGATGCTAAAGTGGGAATGTCGTTCACCGAGTTTACCTATCAGTTGGTACAAGGCTTCGACTTTTTGCATTTATATCGAACGCATAATTGCAAACTGCAAGTGGGCGGCAGCGACCAATGGGGAAACATTACCACTGGCACCGAACTTATTCGTCGCAAGGAACAAGGCGAAGCTCACGCTATTACCTGTCAATTGATAACCAAAGCCGATGGTACAAAATTCGGCAAAACCGAAAGTGGCAATATCTGGCTTGATGCCGCACGTACTTCACCGTATAAATTTTACCAATTTTGGTTGAATGTGAGTGATGATGATGCGGAGCGATATATTAAAATATTTACCATGTTGGGCAAAGAAGAAATTGAAAGCGTAGTTGCTCAGCACGCCGAAGCTCCACATCACCGTTTGCTGCAAAAACGTTTGGCGTATGAAATTACCAAAATGGTGCACGGCGAAGAAGAATTGACTGCGGCAATTGAAGCTACAAATATACTTTTTGGTAGCGGCACAACACAATCGCTGGCAGAACTTTCAAAAGACACATTTCTTTCGGTTTTTGAAGGCGTCCCGCAATTTGCAATACCTGCAAGTGTAATAGCGCAAGGTGTTTCGGTATTGGAACTTTTGGCAACGCATACCGCAATTTTTCCAAGCAAAGGCGAAGCCCGCAAAATGCTGCAAGGCGGCGGCGTGAGTATTAATAAAACGAAAATCGAAAGTCTTGATGCAGTTGTTACGAAAGAACAATTATTGAATGATACCTATATATTGGTACAAAAAGGAAAGAAAAATTATTTTGTAATAGAAGTGAAATAACAATGAATAATTCATTAATCACTAACCACTAACCACTAACCACTAACCACTAACCACTAATTATCGTGCAACGAATACATTTTATAGGAATAGGCGGTACGGCAATGACCAATTTGGCAATTGCTTTGAAAAAAACGTATGCTCACAAACAATACGTTATCAGCGGGAGCGACGACCATATAGAAGACCCTACGTATTCTATGCTCAAAACCCATTATTTATTGCCCGAGCATTTCGGTTGGTTTCCTCAAAAGGTTACACATAGCATTGATACTGTTATAATCGGTGCAAAAATCACCCCCGATAATCCTGAGTTAATTGAAGCACAGACTCACAATATTCCAATTATGACCTATCATGAGTTTGTTGCACAGTTCAGTAAAGACAAAACCCGCATAGTTATTACCGGCGCATACGGCAAACATACTATTGCCGCTATGGTGCTTCATGTGCTTTCGTACTTTAGCAAGGAAGTCGATTTTATGCTGACTTCACCTGTTTTTGGCTACTCTGAAACCATTCGCCTGAGTAATAGCGACACCATTATAGTTGAAGCTGGTGAAGAACTTACTTCGCAATGCGATACTCGTGCGCGTCTCGAAGTATTTGAACCCCATATAGGCTGCATTACCGGAATTTCGTGGGAAGAACGCAAACAGCAATTTAGCAGCTATGAACAATATGTGGAATTGTATCGCAATTTTATACACTCTCTGCCGAAACGCGGAACGCTTATTTATAATGATATCGACAAAGAATTGGGCACCATTATTGACGAAGAAATTGATGCAAGCGTCAATCGAATACCCTACACCATGCATCCTTACGAGGTGTTCAATAATCGCACCTATTTGAAAATAGTGTGCGGACGGTTACCGATAATGATTTTTGGCGAGCACAATATGCGAAACATTGCCGCTGCGCAGAAAATTTGTACGTGTCTTGGTCTATCGAACGAAGCATTCTATCAGGCGTTTAAAACTATGAAAGGAAGTAATAAACATTTGCAAATTTTGGCAAAAAATACCAACACAAGTGTTTATTTTGATTACACGTATTCGCCCATACAACTAAAATATACGCTAAAAGCTCTTCGAGAGCAATACAGCAATAGGAGTTTGGCGGTATGCATTGAGTTGAACGCAAACGATAGTATTCACAATTTACTCAACAAAGATTGCGAAGGTTCTCTCAATTTGGCTGATGAAAAATTGGTGTATTACAATCCCGAGTTGTTTGAAGCTCAAGGTTTGCCCCAAATAAGCAAACAACAAATACGCGAAACTTTCGGTAATAGCAAAATTAAAGTTTTTACCAGTCCCGAAGACTTGTTGGCAGAACTATTTACTATGAGTTGGGGGCGAAAAAACTTGCTTTTTGTAAGTGCCAATCAACATACGGAATTAAATTTGAAAGAAATTACCGAACGCATTATGTCGCTTGGAGTGTAATACATTTGTAATTAAAATGTATTTTTGCCCTCAAATACAAATACAATGATTTTTGAAATACAAGCGCAAGATGCGCAATCGGCTGCTCGAACCGGAATAATTACAACAGCTCACGGAACTATTCAAACACCTATTTTTATGCCGGTGGGAACTGTTGGTTCGGTAAAAGGCGTTCATGCAAGTGAACTCAAGAATCAAATCAAGGCTCAAATTATTTTGGGTAATACGTATCACTTGTATTTGCGTCCCGGACTTGAAACGTTGCGCAAAGCCGGCGGATTGCACAAATTCAATGCGTGGGATAAACCAATACTCACCGATAGTGGTGGTTATCAAGTGTTTTCGCTTGCACATAATAGAAAACTCAACGAAGAAGGAGCGGTATTCAAATCGCATATCGACGGTTCGCGACATTTATTTACACCCGAAAATGTGGTTGAAACACAGCGTATTATAGGTGCGGATATTTGTATGGCTCTTGATGAGTGTACGCCTTATCCTTGTGATTATGACTATGCAAAAAAATCAATGGAACTCACACACCGCTGGCTCGCACGAGGTGTTGAACATTTCAACAATACGGAGAGTGTGTACGATTATGTGCAAACATTTTTTCCCATAGTACAAGGTAGTGTTTTCAAGGATTTGCGCACGCAATCGGCGGAATTTATAGCTTCACAAAACTGTGAAGGTAATGCTATTGGTGGCTTGAGCGTGGGCGAACTGGTGGAAGATATGTATGCCATGCTCGAAATTGTTAACGGAATTTTGCCCAAAGATAAACCTCGTTATTTAATGGGCGTGGGCACGCCGGTGAATATTTTGGAAGGAATCGCTTTGGGCACCGATATGTTCGATTGCGTGATGCCGACTCGGAACGGTAGAAACGGTATGCTTTTTACGTGGCAGGGCATAATTAATATAAAGAACAAAAAGTGGGAGCATGATTTTTCACCGCTCGATGCCGATGCTCACACATTTGTGGATACAGATTACTCCAAAGCCTACGTGCGGCATTTATTTCAGGCAGGCGAAATGTTGGGGGCGCAAATTGCGAGTATTCACAATCTCGGGTTTTATTTGGCTCTTGTAGCCGAAGCTCGTCGTCAAATTTCGCAAGGAACTTTCACGCCTTGGAAAAACAACATGGTTAAGCAATTGGCGCAACGATTGTAAGCAGAGATGGAACGAATTACTTGGCTAAGCAATCTGCGGGGATTCGCCCTTATAGGAATCATATTCCTGCACGTTGTGT